>NZ_JBBWUN010000001.1:0-54990 GCF_038260575.1 Thauera sp. SDU_THAU2
TGTACTTCGTTCAGTTTCAGATTTGGGTGTTTAACCTTCGGATTCTATCGTGTTTCCCTAGTTTTCGCATTTATCGTGAAACGCTTTCGCGTTTTTCGTGCGCCGCTTCACCCCGGCGCGGCCCTGCGACGGGCGGCCGCCCGCAGACGTGCCGATCGTCGTCCTGGCGCCGGGGCGCACGCCGGAGGCGGCGGAGGCGATTGCCACCCATGCGGGCCGCATGGCGGGAGGCAAGGCGCGGCTCGGGCCTTCTTCCGCCGGCACCGGGTGGTCGACTGCCTCTCGCTCGACCAGTTCTGGTGCACGCTGCACCTGTTTTCCACCGGCGTGCGGTTCGGCGGCGGCGATCTCGCTATCGTGATGACGATTCCGGCGCGCAGCGCCCTCGCAGCCATCGATGCCGCCAGCCGCCTGCATTTGCCGCTTGTCCGGTTTTCGGCCGCGACCCCTGCAGGCCTTGGGTGCGATCCTCGCGCCCGAACTGGGCCCGGCCAATCCCCTCGATATCTGGGCGGGGGAAAAGGACGTCGCCGGCCATGTGGCGACCTGCCTTTCGACCGTTCTCGCGGATGAAGGCACGGGCATCGGCGCGGTCGTCACGGAGTTCGGCGTTCCCGAGGCCGACACCTTCTCGACGCGGATCGCCGAAGGGCTGGCGCGGCTTGCCGGCGGACCGAAGCCGGTCCTGGCCATCGGCTTTTTCGACCCGTCACTTCGCCCCGATCGCATCATGGACCTGGAGCGATCGGGCGTGCCCGTCCTCGACGGGCTCGATACGTCTTTCGAGGCCCTGGCCCAGCTTCGTCGCTACGAGACGAGCACGGTATATACCGTAGCAAGGGGCTTTTCCGCGCAGGAACGGCAACGGGTCGAGGCGGCGCTGGAACATTCGCGCCGGACGACGAGGCTTCCGCGCTCGACCTCGTCGAGGCGGCCGGCATCCCGGCGATCGCCCGCGCCGTGGCCGGGCGAACCTCGACGAGGCGCTCGCGGCGGCAGCGGCCATCGGCTATCCCGTCGTCGTCAAGACGGCTGAGGCCATAGCCCACAAGACGGAGGCCGGCGGGGTCCTGCTCGATATCCGCGAGCCGAAGGCGCTGGAAGCGGCCTATGCCGACCTTGCCGCTTGCGCATCGGCCCTAAGGTGCTCGTCGCTGCGATGGTCAAGGGGGCGATGGAACTGGCGCTGGGCGCCGTCATCGATCCGGTCGCAGGCCCGATGGTCATGGTCGCGGCCGGCGGCATCATGGCCGAGCGCCTGGCGGACCGGCAATTCGCGCTCGCCCCCGTCGGCGAGGACGAGGCGCTCGACATGCTGAAGGAACTCAGGATCAGCCCGACGCTCGATCCCTGCCGCGGCCGGCCGGGCATGGACCGCACGCCGTCGCGCGCGCCGTCTGCTCTCTTTCCCGGCTGATCGGCGCCTTCCCGGACAGGATTTCCGCCATCGATATCAATCCCGTCATCGTCACCGCCGAGGGTATCGTCGCGGTCGACGCGCTTATCCTCGCCCGGCGCGGCATGATGCCGGACCGTTTCCTTCAGCAAACCGGGGGTCTTGCCATGGACACCCCCTCATCCTCACGCAACGGATCGAGCAACGTCCTGGGAATCACGCTCAACTCGGCCGCCCGTCAATGCGATCAACCAGGAAATGAGCCGCGCCATCCACGCGGCGCTGGGCAACTTCAGGACGACTCGGGCCTGAGCGTCAGCATCATCATCGGCTCGGGCGAGCGTGTCTTCTCCGCCGGATGGGACCTCAAGGACGTGGCGGCGTCCGGCTTCGATCCCATGCGCGACGCCGACAACGACAGTGAGCACGGCCCCAGCGGATTTGCCGGGATCACGGGAATATCACGACCTGCTCAAGCCGGTCGTAGCGGCGGTCAACGGCGTGGCCGTCGGCGGCGGCTTCGAGATGGCGCTCGCCTGCGATCTCATCGTCGCCGCCGACCATGCCTATTTCGAGCTGCCGGAGATGCAGCGCGGCTTCCTTGCCGATAGCGTGCGCGATCCAGCGCCTGCCGAAACCGTGCCCCTACAATGTCGCGAAGGACCTGCTGCTGACCGGCCGGCGGGATGCCGGCCGGCAAGCCGGGACTGGGGCCTGGTCTACTCAGTGCATCCGCCGCCGATCTCCGGCAGGCGGCCATCGACCTCGCGACCCGTATCGGACAGGGCGCGCCCCTCGCCTTACGGGCGATGAAGGAAGTCATGCCGCATATCGAGACGATGCCGACCGCCGCTGCACTCGCGCTGACCAAGCCGGGCCGGGTGGCCTGCCCATGTACGAACGCATGGCCCATTCCGAGGATTTCCTCGAGGGCCCGAGGCCTTCGTCGAGAAACGGCCGCCGGTCGGAAGGATCAGCATCAGTTGCAGCAGCTCGACGCAAGCGGACGCCGCGATACACCGGTGGTGGGACGCTTGTCGAACACTTCCGGCTGCGTCAGGCGGGACAAGCCGCTCTGCATGCCGGGCAGCAATCGTGAGTGAGTGAGCGAACCGGCTGGCTGACAATGGCGGCCTGCACACAGCGGGTTGAAGCCTGAAAAACCAAGCCCGCACATGGGCGGGGGTTGGTGGATAGCGCAGAGGTTGTCGAGAGGCTTGCCATCAACCCTTGGGGCTGAGGTCACTGAACCATTTCGTCGACAGCTCGGCGAGCGTGCCGTCCGCGGCCATTTCGCTGATCGCACCCGAGTTCAGGATGGCCTGAAGCTCCGGTTCTTCCTTGCGGTTGCCAGGCAGAACATTGGTGGCCTGAATGCCGCCGACGAGGAGCAGGCCGCTGGTCGTCAACGTGCCCTTGCTAGCTTCGGCGATCGCGAGGCGAGGACGACATTGTCGAACTGGCCATCAAGACGACCGCCTTCGATGTCGAGCTGGACCTGCTCGGAGGACTTGTAGGTCTTGACCTCGACGGCGTCGCCGAAGTTCTGCTCGACGAACTTCAGCGGCTGGTGGAGAGCGAGGCGCCGAGCGTCATACCCTTCAGCACCTCCTTGATTTCCGCGATGGCCTTCGACCTTCCTCGGTATCGGTATTCAGGTGCTCGCCAGTGTGCGGCAGCTTTGTCCAGCCATCGGCGGCAGCCAGGAACGTGTTGGGCGTGATGACGTAGGGATCAAGGAAAAGTCGATGACTTTGCGGCGCTCTTCGTTCGGGCCATCGTCAGAACGACGTCGAACTTGCCGGAAAGAAGCGAGGGGATCTGGCTGTCCCAGTCCTGCGCAACGATGGTGCATTCGAGCTGCGCGCGCTTGCAGACAGCCTCGTTGATCACGTCGAGATCGAGCCCTTGAAGCTCGCCATTGGCCGTTGTGGAATTGAAGGGGCGGAAACGCCTTCGACGCCCACGGTGACTTTCTTCCAGTCCTTGGCAAGTGCGTTGCTGCCGAGAAGCATCGAGAACGCGCAGGCGCCGTTGCTGCCGCGGATTTTTTGAGCATGGTTTCCCCTCGGGTATCGGGGTCGGGTCGTGGATGTCGGCGTCGTGAGACCCCGAGAATAATCCGGCCCGGCGCCAGACTGGGAATTAGTTTGAACCCGCGCACCGCTGCTGAAAAGAGAAATGGCGTTCATATATGTGAATCTGGTTCAGGAAAGTGATAGGCGTTTCGATCCGAAACGAAAGCGCCCGCCGCATCGGAATGCGCCGGGTCTGAGCGTTCGGAAAGGAGCCGCCACCCTCAGGGGCAGGCCCGATTTTACATGGGTCACGACATCCGCATGCGTGGCGAACCAGACGCCCTGTCTCGTCCGGATATGTCCGATCAGTTCCTTCAGGATCAAAGCCGGCTGCGGTGCCCGATGATGTCAGGATGCATCGTCAGCTGGAAAAGGCCGCCTTCTTCATAGGCCGCGTCGAATTCCTGCATGAAGATCTTGAGGATGTCGTGCGGCGCGATCTGGGGACGGAGGCTGCCCCAGCGATCCATGATCAGATAGGCGGCATCGTCGCGAATCCATTCGACCGGCAGTTCGATGACACCCGAAGGCGTACCGTCCAGCAGAAGCTCGTAGCAGTCCACGTCGGCCATCAGGGAGGAATCGTAGAGCAGGCCCATCTCGGCGGTGATCTTCAGCGTGTTCTCGCTGAAGTCCCACGAAGGCGTGCGGATGCCGACCGGACGGACGCCGGTGATCCGCTCCAGCGTATCGGCGGCGCGGTATTGCAGGTCCTGTTCCGTCATCTCGTCCAGCAGCGTGTTGCGCTCGTGGATCCAGCCGTGCAGGCCGATTTCGTGACCCTCGGCGATGAGCGCGCGCTGTTCGTCCGGATAGTGCAGGGCGGTGACGGCCGGCACGAAGAAGGTCGCCGGAATGGCCTTGTCGGCCAGCAGCTTGCGGATGCGTGGAACGCCCTGGCGGGGGCCGAAATGGCCTTGCGAAAGCCCGGATATGGACTTGCCGCCGTCGCGCAGTTCGAACGTGTCGTGGTCGGAATCGAAGGAGAGCGCGACCGCACATTTCGCACTGTCCGGCCAGACGGCGGGCTTCAGGCTGCGCCCCGCGCGGGCGCGGTTCATCAGGCCTTGCAGGCGCTCTTCGGGCCAGGTCCAGGTCGGAAGGACGGTATTTGCAGCGCTCGTGATACGGGGCCTCCGCTGACCGAAAGGGTCTGGCCGGTGATCCAGCTCGCAAAGGGCGAGGCGAGGAAGAGCACGGCATTCGAGATATCGTCCGGCTGGCCGATGCGGCGCAGCGGGATCTGGTCGAGCATGGCCTGCTGGCCTTCCTCGCCGTAGGAGGCCCACTGGCGTTCGTAGTCCGGGCTCGTGCGCAGGAAACCGGGAGCCACGGCATTGACGTTGATGCCGAACGGGCCGAGCTCATGGGCGAGCTGGCGGGCAAGGCTGATGAGGGCGGCTTTCGCGCTCGCATAGGCCTGAATGCCCGTCAGGCTGACCCCGAGGCCGGCGCCGCTGGAAATGAACACCATCTTGCCGGCGTTGCGCGCCTTCATGGCGGGAACGACGGCGCGTGCGACCAGAAAGGCGCCGCGCACGTTGACGTCATAGATGCTGTCCCAGTCGGCCGCCGGAACGGTTTCGACCGGCTGGCGCTTCTGTCCCAGCACCCCGCCGGCGACATGGATGAAGACGTCGAATTCGCCGCCCTGCTCCGCGATCAGTTTGGCAATTCCGTCTTCATCGGTCACGTCCAGCCGAGCGGTGTCGATCGAGCCGCCACGTTTGGCAATCGCGCTCTTCCGGAGGGGACAAGCTCGGCCAGATTGACGTCCGTTGCCAGAACGGCCGCGCCATCGGCGGCAAAGGCCTCGCAGATGGCCCGTCCGATACCGCGGGCTGCGCCCGTGACAAGCACACGCTTTCCTTCGAATTGAATATCCATGTCACTGATTTTCCGTGTTGGGGCCTTTGTAGCCGAGCCGGGAGCTGAGTTCGTCCGCGTTGCGGATGACGGCCGCGATCATCCTGTCGCGGCTTGCATCGAAGCGGGCCGTGACGGTCGCGATATTGAGGGCCGCGATGACCTCGCCCGTTGCGTCGCGCACCGGTGCGGCAACGCCGGATCCGCCGGCGACGGCCTCTTGGTCGCTGATCGCATAGCCGTTCTGGCGTGCCGTCTCGATGATCCGGCGGATCTGCACGCGGTCGATCACCGTATGTTCGGTGATCTGGACGATGCGCTCGCGGGCGAGATAGGCCGCCGTCTTTTCCGGCTTCCAGTAGCCCAGCATTACGCGCCCCATGGCGGTGCAGAAGGAGGCGTCCGATCCGGTCAGATCGGAATCGAAACGCACCAGCTGGTGGCTGACGCTCTTGGCGAGAAGCTTGATGCGGCCGTCCCGGCGGCGGGCGCCAAGAAAAACGGTTTCGCCCTCGGCGTCACGCAGCGCATCCATGATCGGCTGAGCGGTTGCGATCAGCTGCGCGTCGCGCCCGCTCGACCAGCCGGGCCCGTTCCGGAAGGCCTCATGGATGCGGTAGGCTTCGGATTCGTCGCGCGTGACATAGGCGCGGGAGACAAGCGTGGCGAGCAGATTGAACGTGCTGCTCTTGGGATAGGCCAGCTCCGAAACGATCATTTTCAGGGTGAGCGGCTTCTGCGCGCGGGCGAGAAGTTCGGAGCACCTCCAGAACACGAACGGCGGATTTTTACTTCCGAGTCACTGCTTATGTTCATATATGTGAACCAAATTCTCATTGAAGAATATGGCCGCAGCCATACCATGTTCCTGAAATTTTGAAAAGGAGCAGTTTGAGACATGAGTGCACAAGAGAAGGTCGCAATCGTTACCGGCGGTGCGCGCGGAATCGGCAAGGCATGTGCCATGGATCTGGCGCGGGCGGGCTACGCACTCGTTCTGGTCGACCTGCTGGAAAAGGAGCTTGTCGAAACGGCCGCTTTGGTCTCCGCCGAAGGCCGCGAGGTGTTGACTTCGTCGCCGACGTTTCCAGCCATCAGCGTGCTGGCGAGGTTGTCGCGCAGACGATCGGGACGTTCGGCCGGATCGACTTTCTCCTCAACAATGCCGGCAGCTCGGCGCCTGTCGGCATCCTGGAAATCTCCGAGGACGAGTTCGACCGCGCGATCGCGATCAACCTGAAGAGCTGCTTCAACTACATCCAGCATACCGCGCGCACATGCTGAAACAGGGCGGCGGGCGCATCGTCTCCATGTCGTCGCTGAATGCGCTTTCGGGTGGCGTGACGGCGGCAGTCAGCCGCTTCGCCTATGCCGCCGCCAAGGCCGGCATTCTCGGCATGACGCGCGCGCTCGCCAAGGAGCTTGGCCCGGTGATCGCGATCAACGCTATATGCCCGGGTGTGATCCGCACCGAGATCGACACGAACGTGACCGACCGTGCCGAGGAGGTGATCAAGGGCATCGCGCTCGGCCGGCCTTGGCTGTGCCGACGACGTTGCACGGCTGGTGACGTTCCTCGCCACCTCGGAGCCGTGCTTCATGACCGGCCAGACTCTGACGGTCGACGGCTTCCAGTTCAACGTCTGAGCCGCCTTCGAAGCGGCTTTAGAAGGGCAGGGCAAAGATGACGGAGATATTGCAACTGGTCGGTTTCGGTCCCGAGGGCTGGGGGCTTGCCATGCTGACTGCCGCTCTCATGACCGTTGCCGTGGCGGCGTGCGGCTTCCTGATCGGCGGCGTCATCGGTGCTTTCATCGCCCTGGGGCAAGCTGGCCGGCAGCTCGCCGGTCCGCTTCTCCCGCGGATGCCTATACGACTGTCCTGCGCGGTATTCCGGATCTGCTCGTGATCTATCTTTTCTACTTTGGTGGCAGCATGGCGGTGACGGGGCTCTTCAATCTCTGGGGCGAGGCCGGATTCGTCGGCATACCGCCTTTGCCGCCGGCGCAACGGCCATCGGCGTCGTTTCCGGCGCGTATCAGGCCGAGGTGTTCCGCGGCGCGTTCCGCGTGCTGGCCAAGGGCGAGATCGAGGCCGGCAAGGCGGCAGGCATGAGCCAGTTCCTGCTGTTTCGCCGCATCATCGCGCCGCAGGTGCTTCGCCATGCGCTGCCGGGCATCGGCAATGTCTGGCAGATGGCCCTGAAGGAATCGGCGCTGATTTCCGTCACGGGCCTCGTCGAACTGCTGCGCCAGTCGCGCAGATCGCCGCGGGATCGACCTGCAAGCCGTTCGAGTTCTATCTCATCGCCGGAGCGATTTTCCTTGTCATTACATGGCTCTCGCAGCGGGTATTCTCGTGGCTTGAAAAACGCGCGCGCCGCAGCATGGCCGGAGGGGCTCGCCTGATGGATCCGCGTTTCGTCTATGACAGCTTTGTCCAGCTTCTTGCCGGTGTGCCTCTGACGTTGGAACTGACGGCCTTTGCCTTTATCCTCGGCCTGCTTCTGGCGGTGCTGATCGCGCTGATGCAGGTTTCGGGTCTCAGGATCCTGCGCATTCCGGCAGGCGCCTATGTCTTCGTCATTCGCGGCACGCCGCTCCTGGTCCAGATTTTCCTGATCTATTACGGTCTTGGCCAGTTCCGGCCGACCCTGCAGAGCCTCGGGCTCTGGCAATTCTTCCGGGAAGCCTACTGGTGCGGCATTCTCGCGCTGTCGTTGAACAGCGCTGCCTATGGCAGCGAAGTGCTGCGCGGCGCCCTCCAGTCGGTCTCCAAGCACGAGATCGAGGCGGGCCGTGCCTGCGGCATGTCGGGCTTGGTGCTCTACCGGCGGATCATCCTGCCGCTCGCGCTGCGTCAGGCACTGCCGGCCTATGGCAATGAGTTGATCTTGATGGTCAAGGCGACATCGCTTGTTTCGATCATTACCATGATGGAGGTCACCGGCATCGCGGCGCGGCTGATTTCCGAGACGTACCGGCCGGTGGAGGTCTTCATCGCCGCCGGCACGATCTATCTCATCATCAATTTCCTCCTGACGCGGGCCATCTCGATGCTGGACTGGTGGCTGACGCCCCATCTGCGCGGCATTCCGACGTCCGGTAAAGCGGAGCAAGCCAAATGACCGATGGGGCGACCATGCAACCCGTTATCTCCCTGCGCAACCTGCGCAAAAGCTTCGGGGCACTCGAAGTCCTCAAGGGCATCTCGCTCGATGCGTACAGGGGCGATGTCATCGCGATCCTCGGCTCATCCGGCTCCGGCAAGAGCACGATGCTGCGCTGTATCAACATGCTGGAAATCCCGACGGCCGGCGAAGTCGTGGTGACCGGGGAGACCGTGAGGCTCAGGAAGCGGGGGATGGTCTCGCCATTGCCGACCGCCGGCAGATCGACGGTATCCGCGCGCGGCTGCCATGGTCTTCCAGAGTTTCAATCTCTGGTCCACATGACGATCCTCGAAAATCTCATCGAGGCGCCGATCCACGTCCAGCGCCGGCCGCGGGCGGAATGCGTCGCCGAAGCAATGGCGCTCCTCGAGAAGGTCGGCATTGCCGACAAGCGTGATGCCTATCCGGCCCATCTTTCCGGCGGCCAGCAGCAGCGCGCGGCGATTGCGAGAGCGCTCGCCATGCATCCGGAGGTCATGCTTTTCGACGAGCCGACGTCCGCGCTCGATCCCGAGCGCGTGGGTGAGGTTCTGGCCGTGATGCGTTCCCTTGCCGGTGAAGGACGGACGATGCTGCTGGTCACGCACGAAATCGCGTTCGCCCGGGACGTGGCGACCCGTGTCCTCTTCCTGCACGAGGGCGTCATCGAGGAGGACGGTCCCGCGGACGAGGTCTTCCGCAATCCGAAATCGGAACGGTTTCGCAAGTTCATTCCAACACGCAACATGGCTGAAGGCACGTTGATGAGCACACGGGACGCCGAGATCCTGCAATGGATATTCGCGCAGCAGGACAATATGGTATCCCTGTTGTCGGCCCTCGTGAATGTCGATTCCGGATCCTATGACAAGGAAGGCGTCGATGCCGTCGGGGGCGCTTTTGTCGCGCTTCTTCGCCGAGCACGCTCTTCAGACCGCGGTGCGTCCGGTCGCAGATTTCGGCGATACGCTCCTCGTCGGCACAGCGGCGGTCCGGCGTGACAGCGGCCAGCACAACATCCTGCTGATGGGCCATCGCGATACCGTTTTCGGCAAGGGGGAGGCCGCCCGCCGGCCATTCCATATCGCAGGTGACCGCGCCTATGGTCCAGGCATCGCCGACATGAAGGCGGGACTGGTCATGAATGCCTTCGTCCTCGCCGCGTTTCAGAAATTCGCGCCCGATATACCGGTCGTCGCGATGATGACGGGAGACGAGGAGATCGGCTCCCAGGCATCGCTTTCGCATATCGATGAGGAGGCCCGCTATGCCCGTGCCGTGTTCAATGCCGAGCCGGCGCGCCCGACGGGCAATTTCGTCAGCGGCCGCAAGGGCGGCTTTACCTATCGTTTCGAGATCGGCGGCAAGGCAGCACACGCCGGCGTCAACTTCGCGGAGGGCGCCAGCGCGATCGGCGAGCTTGCGCACAAGATTACGGCGCTTCATGCCCTGACCGATGTTCAGCAGGGTATCACGCTGAATGTAGGGCGGGTGAGTGGCGGCTCCTCCACCAACACCGTGGCGGCGAAGGCCTCCGGCGAGGATGGATGTTCGCTTCGTCGATGGCGAGCAGCGCGGCCGCTTGATTGCCGATATCGAGGCGATCTTTGCCCGTTCGACCGTTCCGGGCACGAAAACCATGTTCGAGCGCCAGAGCGAATCCCTGCCGCTGGCCCCGACGCCGGACAATGTTGCGCTTTCCACCATCTATCGCGAAGCCGCGGCTCTCTCGGCTTCGGAAATATCCGGCGAGTTCACCGGCGGATGCGCTGATTCCGGGATCGCCTCCAGCGCCGGGGCGCCGACAGTCTGCGCGACGGGACCGGTGGGCGGAAAAGCCCATACCGAGGACGAATACATCCTTGTCGAGACGCTTTCGCAGCGCGCTGCCATCGTTGCAGCAACGATCGTCCGGCTGCTTGACTGATGGAGGCGCCTGTTGCCGGGCGCCTCGTTTATTTAGGCCTTGCGGCGTTGCAGGCCGCTCCATTCCCCCGGCGCGGCCCATGCATAGGGCGCGGGGTAGGGCAGCGTGACGCCAAGATCGAAGGCGGCATGCCAGCCCCAGCGGGGGTCGTCGAGAAACGCGCGACCGATCGCGACTTGATCGGCCTGACCGCTCGTGATGATGTCGTTTGCCTGCTGCGATCCGGTGATCATGCCGACGGCACGCGTCGTGATGCCGCTCGCGCGGCACGGCTTCGGCGAGCGACCGGATGCTCGTCCTCGGCATTGGCGACCGTCGGGTTGCTGACGGGAATGCCGCTCGAGGTGACGCAGGCATAATCGATGCCGATGGCCTTGAGGCGTGTTGCGAGCATTGTTGCATTCGTGATCGTCAGGCCGTCCTCCGCCCAGTCGCTGCCAGTGATGCGCGCACCTACCGCGATGTCGCCCGCCGCATCGCGGACGGTCTGGGCGATGCGCAGCGGATAGGCCATGCGCCGTTCTGCGTCACCGCCCCAGGCGTCCTGGCGCTGGTTGGAAAGCGGCGAATGGAACTGGTGCAGCAGATAGCCAGTGGGCAATATGGATCTCGATGACCTTGATGCCGAGCCGGGCGGCGCGGACGGCGGCATTGCGGAAGTCGTCGGCGATCTGATCGAGGTCCTCCTCGATTGCGGCCTGCGGAAGGGCCCAGCCCTGTCGGTGGGCGATTTCCGGCGGCGCTAGGGTCTGCCAGGCATCGCTGCCGGAAAGGCTCCCGCCGGGCGTTTCCCAGGGGCGGTGGGCCGAGCCCTTGCGGCCGGCATGCGACAGTTGGATGCCGAATTGGGTGCCCCCAAGTGCAACCCGGCGGGCCTGATCGAGGACTGCGCCCAAGGCGTCCTCGCTTGCGTCCGAATAAAGTCCAAGGCAACCATGCGTGATCCGCCCCCGGCGTGAAACGGCCGTCGCCTCGATCATGACCAGTCCGGCGCCCGACATGGCGAGCGACATAAGATGCTGCGTGTGCCAGGCCGAGGCGCAGCCGTCATTCGCCATATACTGGCACATGGGCGCAACGGCGATGCGGTTCGGCAAGGATATCGGACCGAGGTGGAGGGGCGTGAAAAGCGGAGCTACGGGCATTAAGGTTCACTTGCATTGGGCGGCCGGTCTATGGCGCAGGACGGATCGGAAGCGTGACCAAAGACGATCCGTACCCGCTTTGGCAACCAGAAACCCGTTCACATCCGGAAACGGAACATCGTGCTGCCGCCACGATGGCCTGCATGTCGGAGTGGCATAGTTTGCCAGCGCGATGCCGACCGCATTAAGCTCGTCATGAACGGGGCAGGCGTCACTGAATTGGTTTTGACACATGTATGATAACAGATGTATCCTAGAATTGACTGCAGGCGTTGAGTGTCTTTTTTACTCGCCGTGCGAATGAAGGTGTGGGGAACGAAGACAGTGAGCAGCACAACGCGCAACTGCCGGGTGGGCGTCGATATCGGCGGCACCTTTACCGATATCGCCCTCGACCTCGACGGTATGCTCCATTCCACAAAGGTTTTGACGGACTACACCGCGCCGGAACGGGCGATCCTCAAGGGCGTGAAGGCGGCCGCCGAAATGGCGGACGTGGCCCTTTGCGAGATCGACCTTCTGATCCACGGCACGACGCTCGCCACCAACGCGCTGATCGAGCGGCGCGGCGCCAGGACCGCCTTCGTCACCACCGAAGGCTTTCGCGATGTGCTGGAGATGCGCACGGAAAACCGCTTCGAGCAATACGATCTCGACATCGTGCTGCCGCCGGCCCTCATCGCCCGCGCCGACCGCTTCACGGTGCGCGAGCGTATGAACGCGGCCGGCAAGGTGCTGCTGCCGCTGGACGAGGTCTCGGTTTCCGCCGTGGTGGAGGCGATTGCAGCGGGCGGCTACGAAGAGCGTGGCCATCGGCTTCATCCATGCCTATGCCAACGGCGCGCATGAGACGGTGGTACGCGACGCGATCCTCGCGCGCCTGCCGCATGTCTCCGTCTCGATCTCGTCGGAAGTCTCGCCGCAGATGCGCGAGTTCGAGCGCTTCAACACCGTCTGCGCCAACGCCTATGTCAAGCCGGCGATCAAGTCCTATCTCGACCGGCTGGTCGTCTCGCTGAAGGAGATCGGCGTTTCCTGCCCGGTCTTCATGATTCATTCCGGCGGCGGCATCGTCTCGGTGGAAAGCGCGTCCGAATTCCCGGTCCGCCTCGTGGAATCCGGCCCGGCGGGCGGGGCGATCTTCGCCGCCGACATCGCCCGCCGCCACGGGCTCGATACGGTCCTCTCCTTCGACATGGGCGGCACGACGGCGAAGATCTGCCTGATCGAGAACCAGGTGCCGAAGACGGCGAAGACCTTCGAGGTCGCGCGCACCTATCGCTTCCGTAAGGGCTCCGGCATGCCGATCTCCATTCCTGTCGTCGAGATGGTCGAGATCGGTGCCGGCGGCGGTTCCATCGCCGGGGTCGACGGCATGCGCCAGATTCGCGTCGGCCCGCATTCGGCGGCTTCCGAGCCGGGCCCGGCCTGCTACCAGCGCGGCGGCAAGAACCCGACCGTCACCGACGCCGACCTGATCCTCGGCAAGCTCGATCCGGACAATTTCGCCGGCGGTGCGATCCCGCTCTCCGTCGAGGCGAGCCGGCAGGCGATGCGCGACGACATCGGCGCCGTCATCGGCCTCGACGCCGATGCGGCCGCCTACGGCACCTGCGAGATGGTGGACGAGAACATGGCCAATGCCGGCCGCGTCCACACCGTCGAGAACGGCAAGAACATCGCCGATTTCACCATGATCACCTTCGGCGGCGCGGGCCCGCTGCATGCCGCGCGACTCTGCGAGAAGATGGGCATCTCCACCTTCCTCGTGCCGCCCGGTGCCGGCGTCGGCTCGGCCATCGGGTTCCTCCGCGCGCCCTTTGGCTACGAGTCGGTGCGCAGCGCCGTCTTTAGCCTCGCCGGTTTTGATGTCGCGGAAGCGAACCGGCTGGCCGAATCCATGGAGGCGGAAGCGCTCGGCTTCGTCGAGGGCGGGCTCGACACCGGCGCGCCGGTGATCGAGCGCACGCTGTTCATGCGTTATGCGGGGCAGGGCTGGGATATTCCCGTGCCGCTTTCGGAAAGCCGCTTCGATGCGGCGAGCGAGAAAAGGATCGCCGCGCTGTTCGAGACGGAATACGAGCGCTTCTTCGGCCGCGCCATCGAGGGGCTGGACATCGAGATCGTGAGTTGGTCGGTCAAGGCCTCCTCGCCGCTGCCGCCGGTGGAGCCCGTCTCCGCCGTC
Source organism: Thauera sp. SDU_THAU2 (assembly GCF_038260575.1). NCBI lineage: Bacteria > Pseudomonadati > Pseudomonadota > Betaproteobacteria > Rhodocyclales > Zoogloeaceae > Thauera > Thauera sp. SDU_THAU2. The sequence goes on from NZ_JBBWUN010000001.1 coordinate 13,749, forward strand.
GCCGAGGGGAGCGCGGTGGCGCCGGCAAAGACCCGCCGGCTGTTCGAGGCCGCGCAGGGGGCCTTCCTCGACGCCGGCATCCATGAGCGCGACAGCCTCAGGCCCGGTGACGTCGTCAAGGGCCCCGCCGTCATCGTCGAGCGCGAGACCTCGGCCGTGCTCACCGCCTTCCTTCAAGGCCGTCGTCCAGAACGACGGCTGCCTCCTCGTCACCCGGAGCTGATCGCCATGAGCCAGTCCTCCATGAACCAATCGATGATCGATATCCATATGCAGGTGATGTGGAACCGCCTGATCTCCGTGGTGGAGGAACAGGCGCAGACGCTGATCCGCACCGCCTTCTCCACCTCGGTCCGCGAGGCGGGCGACCTTTCCGCCGGCGTCTTCGACCTCGAGGGCCGGATGCTGGCGCAGGCCGTGACCGGCACGCCCGGCCACGTCAACGCCATGGCCGAGTCGGTCGCGCACTTCATCCGCGACATCGGCCCGGAGAACATCTTCGAGGGTGACGTCTACATCACCAACGACCCGTGGAAGGGCACCGGCCACCTGCACGACATCACCGTCGTCACGCCGTCCTTCCACCATGGCAAACTGGTCGGCTATTTCGCCTCGACCGCCCATGTGGTGGACGTCGGCGGGCGCGGCTTCGGGCCGGATGCGCGCGAGGTCTATGAAGAGGGCCTGTTCATCTCGATCATGAAGTTCTTCGAGCGCGGAGAGCTGAACCGGACGCTGATCCATATCGTGCGCAACAACGTGCGCGAGAACGACAAGGTGGTGGGCGACTTCCACGCGCTCGCGGCCTGCAACGAGACCGGCCACCGCCGCCTCATCGACATGCTGACGGAGTTCAACCTCGAAGACCTGTCGATGATCGGCGGCTTCATCCTCAAGCACAGCCGCGAGGCGACGCTGGAGCGACTGAAGAACCTGCCGCATGGAAGCTGGTCCTACAGCCTCGATCTCGACGGCTACGACGAGCCGGTGCATCTCGCCGCGAAACTTTCCATCGGCCCGGAGGGTGTGCTGGTCGATTTCGACGGCACCTCGGCCATGAGCAAGTTCGGTATCAACGTGCCGCTGGTCTATGCCAAGGCCTATGCCTGCTACGGCATCAAATGCGTGGTGGCCCCGGAAATCCCGAACAACTTCGCCTCGCTCGCCCCCTTCGAGGTGACGGCGCCGGAAGGCTGCATCCTCAACGCCAAACGCCCCGCTCCGGTCTCCGTACGCCACGTGCTCGGCCATTTCGTGCCGGACCTCGTGCTCGGTGCCCTGCACCAGGCGCTACCCGGCAAGGTGCCGGCGGAAGGGGCGAGCGCGCTTTGGAACCTGCACATGAGCGTGCGCCCCGTCTCCGACCAGATCGGCGGCAAGGGCGCGGAAATCCTGATGTTCAACTCCGGCGGCTCGCGCGCGCGCCTCGCTCGACGGCCTCAATGCGACGGCCTTCCCGAGCGGCGTGCACACGATGCCGATCGAGGCGACGGAGAATGTCGGCCCGGTCGTCATCTGGCGCAAGGAGCTGCGCGAGGGGTCCGGCGGCGCGGGCGCGCAGCGCGGCGGGCTTGGCCAGATGATCGAGATCGAGGCGGCCGAGGGTTTTTCCTTCCGCTTCTCCGCCATGTTCGACCGGCTGAACCACCCCGCGCGCGGCCGCGACGGCGGCGCTGACGGGGCGGCCGGCAGCGTCGCGCTGGACGACGGCACGGTGCTGAAGGGCAAGGGCCTGCAATTCGTGCCGGAAGGCCGCCGGCTCGTGCTGTCGCTGCCGGGCGGCGGCGGCTACGGCGATCCGGGCCAGCGCCCGGCCGAGGCCGTCGAGCACGACCTGAAGCACGGCTATATCACCGAGGCGCAAGCCGCCTTCTACCGCAAGGCAAAGCCATAACCCCGATCCGCTTCGAGAAGACCCGCGCCGCCTCCATGAAATCCTCGCCCTCCATGGCCAACAGGGCGATGCCCATACAGGGTGACACCGGGATTTACGAACATATCGTCGCCGACGCGCTGTCAAAGCTGCATTGAAAGGAGCCCTGCCCATGTCCCATTTCCAGAAGAGTCTGCTCACGGGGGCGGCCGGCGGCGTCGGCTCCGAGCTTCGCCTGTCCGGCACGCGGCTTGCGAAGACCGTGCGCCTCTCCGACGCAAGCCCTGCGACAACCTCGCCCCGCGAGGAGGATTTCCCCCTCGACCTCGCCGATTTCGACGCGGTCTCCAGGGCCATCGACGGCTGCGACGCCATCGTCCATATGGGCGGGCAGGCGGTCGAGGCGGCGTGGCAGACTATCCTCGACAGCAATATCTCCGGCGGCTACCACATCTACGAGGCCGCCCGCCGCCATGGCGTCAAGCGCATCGTCTATGCCAGCTCCGTCCATGCCATCGGCTACTACGAGCGCAACGAGACCATCGACGGCACCGTGCCGACACGGCCGGACAGCCTCTACGGCGTCTCGAAGACCTTCGTGGAGAACCTCGCCCGCTATTATTTCGACAAGTTCGGCATCGAGACGGTGTCGATCCGCATCGGCTCCTGCTTCCCGGAACCGACCGACCGCCGCCACCTGATCACCTGGCTCTCCTATCGCGACTGCCGGCAGTTGGTGGAAAAGTGCCTCTCGGCCGAGCGCACCGGCTTCATGGTCGCCTACGGCATGTCGGACAATTCCCGCGCTTTCTGGGACAACCGCGCCGCCGCCTCGCTCGGCTACAAGCCGGAGGACAGCGCCAACTGCCTATGCGGGAAAAGGTCTTCGCGAAGACGAAGCAGGGCGATCCGAACGATCCCGCCGTGCGCTTCCAGGGCGGCATCTTCTGCCAACGGCCATTTCGAGGACACGTGATGCCGGCGTCGAAGACCTCCTATGACGTGGTGATCGTCGGCGGGGGCAGTGGTCGGCTCCTCGGCGGCCTATTTCCTCGCCATCAATCCGGATTTCACCGGCTCCGTGCTGGTGATCGAGAAGGACTGGACCTAACAGCGTTCCGCCACCGCGCTCTCCTCCAGCTCGATCCGCCACCAGTTCTCCAATGCGATCAACGTGAAGGTCTCGCAGTTCGGCACGGGAGTTCATCCGTACTTTCCCGTGGAGAACGTCGCCGTCGACGACGACACGCCGGAGATCGGCTTCCACGAGAACAGCTATCTCTTCCTTGCCGGGGACGAGCGCGGCGCGGCCGTGCTGCGCCGCAACCACGAGACGCGGGTCGCCTGCGGCGCGGCCGTGACCCTGCTCGATCCGGACGGACTTGCAAGGCGCTTCCCCTGGCTGAACACGGAGGGCCTGACGCTCGGCAGCACCGGTGAGGCGGGCGGGGGCTGGTTCGACAGCGTCGGCCTGCTGCAGGGTTTCCGCAAGAAGGCCCGCTCGCTCGGGGTCGAGTATATCGAGGACGAGGTGGTGGCGGTGAACCGCGAGGGCGACCGCATCGTCTCCGTCACGACCAAGGGCGGGCAGGAGATCGTCTGCGGCACGCTGGTCAACACCTCCGGCACCAACGGCAAGAAGGTCGCCCGCATGGCCGGCCTCGACATTCCCGTCGAGCCGCGCCGCCGCTCGCTCTTCGTCGTGGATTGCCGCACGCCGCTGGAAGGCAAGGTGGGGTTGACCATCGACCCGACCGGCGTGTTCTTCCGCCCGGAAGGCAGATTCTACCTGATGGGCACCTATCCCAAGCACGATCCGGAAGTGGACCCGAACGACTTCGACGTGATGCACGACGAGTTCGAGGACGAGATCTGGCCGACGCTGGCGAGCCGCGTGCCGGCCTTCGAGGCGATCAAGGTGGTCAATAGCTGGGCCGGTCACTACGACTATTGCACGCTCGACCACAACGTGATCCTCGGCCCACATACCGAGGTGCGGAATTTCCTCTTTGCCAACGGCTTTTCCGGCCACGGCCTGCAGCAGTCGCCCGCCATGGGGCGCGGGCTTTCGGAACTGATCGCATACGGCGGCTTCCGTACGCTCGACCTTTCGCCCTTCGGCTACGAGCGCGTGGTCGAAAACCGCCCTTTCCTCGAAGACGCCGTCATCTGAACACAGGACAGGAACCGTCGCTTTTGCCAGTACCCTGTCGTTTCTGATCCTATGCTTCTGTGTCTGCGAGTAAGCGATATGACTGGGTCAGTCGTCCGCTTCGTTTCCACCGGCTCGTCCAGCAAGGCACGGTAGCGGTTTGGGCTTTCGTTCAGATTGCGCCACCAAGGCCTGGCGGGCCGCTTTCGAGTCACCTTGGGTGATGGCCGCCAGGATGGCGGCATGCTCCTTGTTGATCTTCTTCAGGTAGGCATTGTAGGAGCGGCCGGATTGACGGTGCTTCAGGACGAGGTCGAAATTGATCTCGCCCATCACAGCTTCGAGGAAGCGGGGGAAATGCGGGTTGCGGGTAGCCTTCGCGATGGCGAGGTGAAACTCGAAATCCGCCCGCGCCTCGACTTCGGCATCGTTCTTGTCGAGGTTCTCGATATGGTCGAAAGCGCGCGCAATCTCGGCGAGGGCTTCCGGCGTCCTACGCTGGGCGGCGAGGGCTGCCGACTGCATCTCGACGCCGAGGCGCAGTTCAAGAATTTGCATGGCCGACCGGATGTCGTCGATGCGATTGATCTCGAAATGCAGCGACTTGGCATCCTTTTCCGTAACATAGGCGCCAGCGCCCTGTCGCGTGATGACGCGACCGGCGACTTTCAGCGAGGTCAACGCCTCGCGGATGACGTGCGCGAAACCCCGAACTCCTCGCACAACTGAGCGCTTGACGGAATCTTTTCTCCAGGGGGATAAAGGCCGCTGTCGATCCGCTCACTCAGTTTGGCGACGACGATTTCGGCGAGATTGCCGCGCTGCGTAATGACAGACATGTATTCGCGCTCGTGGTTTTATTCACATTTATCACATATCATACATGGTGTTTGTGCTTAAGGGAAGCATTGCCTACTCCCTGAGACAACTAAGAACTACTTGGATTCGGTGTAGCCGTGATTTTAAGCTGAGAATGTACGATTAGGCTGCCGCGATGGCGGTCTCTGTGGGAAACACGGGACAAAATGCCGGTTGCCGGCTCAGGAAATGGCTTGCACCCATCAGATATGGCATATAAGTGATAACATATAATATGGTGATGCAACTCGAATTTCGCGGACCCTGAAACTTGAATAACCAGACTGTTGTCATCGTCGGCGGCGCTTCGGGCCTCGGCCTCGTGACCGCCAAGCTGATGGTTGCGCGAGGTGCGATGAAGGTCGGCCTCATCGACCGCAATGAAACCCTGCTCGCCTCGTCCGCAGCGGACCTCGAAGCGCTGGGCGCCGAAGTGGCGACCGCCGTCGCGGATATTTCCCGCGCCGAAACGGCCCACGGGGGCTTCGAGGCGGTCGCCGCCCGGCTCGGCCGTATCCATGCGGTCGTCAACAGCGCGGCGATCTATCCGCGCAAACCCATCCTGGAAATTTCCGACGAGGACTGGGATCTGGAAAATGCCATCAACATCGAGGGCACCTATCAGCTGATGGTGGCGGCAGTGCGCCATATGCGTCAGTTCGTAAATGTGCCGGAAGTGACCGGCCGCATCGTCAACGTCACCTCCGTCGATGCCTTCAAGGCGCATCCGCAGAACGCTCATTACGCCGCCACCAAGGCCGCCGTTGTCAGCCTGACAAAATCATTCGCGCAGGAATGCGCCAAGGACCAGATCCTGGTGAATTCCGTCGCACCGGCCGGCTTTGCGACGGACCGAGCCCGGGAACTTGGCTTCCTGCCGGAACTGGCGAAGGCGAGCGCCCTTGGCCGTGCAGCAGAGCCTGTCGAAATGGCCGAGTGGATCGTCATGATGGCATCGAGCCGGAACACCTATGCGACAGGCGAGAATGTCGTCGTCAGCGGGGGCTATATCTATGTCTGATGCCTACCGCACGGCCGTCGTCACGGGGGCGACAAGCGGCATCGGCAAGGCGATCGTGCCGGCACTGCGGGCGCGCGGCCTTGCTGTTTACGCCATCGGCCGCAACGGGATGCAGCTTGCCGATCTCGCGAAAGCGACTGGTGCGATCCCGTTCAGGCGGACGTGCGCGATACGGCGCGCATTGTCGAGGCGCTTGCCGGCGTGGAGGTCGACGTGCTCGTCAACAATGCCGGTATCCTGTCCACCCGCGCGACCTTCCAAGACATCGATCCGACCGAGATCGACGCGATGATCGACGTCAACCTCAAAGCGCCGATGCATCTGACGCGCGCTGTGCTGCCCGGCATGGTGGCGCGCAAGCGCGGCCATCTTATCTATATCGGCTCCAGCAGTGGACAGGCGCCCTATCCGAGCATGGGTGTTTATGGCGCGTCGAAGGCCGGCCTCAGCCTGTTTTGCGACAATCTTCGTTGCGACCTGCTCGGCACCTCCGTGCGCGTCAGCGAGATCGTCCCCGGCCGCGTCCAGACGGAACTCTACCGCACCTCGATTGCGGACAACCAGGCAAAGGCCGTACTCTATGACGGTTACCGGCCGATCCAGCCGGACCACATTGCCCGCATCGTCGACGATGTGATCGCGCTGCCCGTCTATGTGGATGTCGCCCGTATCGAGGTCTTTCCGACCGATCAGGCGACCGGCGGTGGAACGATGGTGAAGTTCGAGGAATAGCAGCGTAGTGATCCGCTCAACTCTGTACGGTCGTCCCGGTGACAGCCGTGGTCCGTGAGAAAGTGGGCCTTGCCGACATCGTTCATTACGCCCTTGCGCGACACTTGCGGGCAGGCTCCAAAGCCACGTACCGACAGTCGGAAGTGGCTTTAGGCCCTTGACAGGCGACAGCGGGCAGCAGCTGACAAGGCCGGCGATGTCACCAATTCTCGCGCATCAGCCTGCCGAAGCCGGAGATGGGTTCTTTCCAGCCCGCGAGCGTCATGGCGTGCCAGAATGCGGCCTGGTTGGAGGTGACGCAGGCGAGGCCTGTCGTGGCCTCGATCTCGTCGATCGTGTCGAGGGCCTTCGTGGCGGTGCAGGAGATGAAGATTGCCTCCGCGTCTCCGTGGTCGGTGCTCGGGCAAGATCGCTATAGGCGCTTTTCGGCACGGAACCTATGTCCATGTCGGTGTCGAGGCCGAAGCAGGAGACCGGTCCCGGCTCGATTCCGCCGTTTTCCAGCATGCGCAGAACGTTCGCCGTGTTCGCTATCGTATAGGGCGTGATGACGGACACCTTCCGCACGCCCAGCGCCTTGAAAGCGGCGATCGTTCCGCTGCCGGGATTGGTGACGTGGACGCCCGGGCGGACGCTGCGCACGAGATCGGCCACCCGGTCCTCGCCGATGAAGGAGGTCGCGCTGGTGCAGCCGAAGACGACGGGATCGAGGCGGAGGAGCAGGCAGGCAACGCTCGGCGGTGCCCGGAATGCGATCGGCCATGTCGAGGAAGGTGCGTTTCGAGTTCGGCTGTTCGAGGAAAATGCGGGAGGTGACGAGCGCGACGATCGTCCGGCACCATGCGGGCGAAATCGCGGTCGACGGCGAGGTCGTCGCAAAGCGCGATCAGCCCGATCGGACCTTTTCGCCGTAATTGTCCTCCATTCTGCCGCCCGGCACCGGCACCTGCCGGATTTCAGGCGATGCGATCTGCATCGGCATTTTGTCCTCCTTGTCCTTATCATCGTTTTTGGGGCGTGGGTCGCCCCTGATCCCGCCCGCTTCTCAGCCGTTGCCGGCTTTGAAGGCGTCGTAGCGGGCGCGCGTTTCCGCGTTCATGGGGTAGAGACCGGGAAGCGCCACGCCACGACCGACCTCGTCCATGATCCAGGCCTCCATGCGCTCCTGTTCGACGGCTTCGTCGACGACGGCCTCCAGCATCGCCGCGGGGATGACGACGGCGCCGTCGTCGTCGGCGACGATCGTATCGTTCGGGAAGACGGCAACGCCGCCGCAGCCGACCGGCTCCTGCCAGTTGACGAAGGTCAGGCCGGCGACCGACGGCGGGGCGGCGACGCCCTGGCACCAGACGGGAAGGCCGGTGGAAAGGACGCCGGCAAGGTCGCGCATCACGCCGTCGGTGACGAGGCCCGCCACGCCGCGCCGGGCCATGCGCGCGGTGAGGATGTCGCCGAAGATGCCGGCATCCGTGATCCCCATGGCGTCGACGACGGCGATGCATCCATCCGGCATGGCTTCGATGGCTCCGCGCGTCGAGGTCGGCGAGGACCAGCTCGCCGGCGTCGCGAGGTCTTCGCGTGCGGGCACGAAGCGCAGCGTGAAGGCGGGGCCGACCTTGCGGCCCTGGCCCTTCGTCAGCGGCGCCGTTCCGCTCATCCAGACGTTCAGGTCCTTTCTTGAGGAGGACGGTGGTCAGCGTTGCGGTGGAGACGCCCTCGAGGGCGGTGCGAATGTCTTCCGTCAGTTCCATGATGATCCCTCAGATGCTGGCGATGAGGCCGCCGTCGACACGGATGACGGAGCCGGTGATGTAGGAGGCGCGCCGCGACGCGAGGAAGGCGACGGTGGCCGCGTATTCGCTCGGATCGCCGTAGCGGCCGACCGGGATCGTGCCGCTGCTCTCGGCGCTGACATCGGCGACGCTGCGGCCCTCCCGCCTGGCCTTCTGCTCGTCGAGGAACAGGATCCGGCCCGTCGCGATGCGGCCCGGCAAGATGATGTTCGCGGTGATGCCGTCCCGGCCGACTTCCCGCGCCAGTGTCTTCGACCAGCCGACGAGCGCCAGCCGCAAGGCATTTGAGATGCCGAGATTGGGGATCGGCGCGACGACGCCGGACGAGGTCGAGGTGATGATGCGCCCCAACCTGCTGCCCGCATGTCGGGGGAGCGCCGAATCCGTGACCGCGATCACGGACCGCACCATCTGGTCGAAATGCCTGGACCAGGCTTCCGGAGACTGGCCGGCCGCCGGCGTCGGCGGCGGGCCGCCGGTATTGTTGACAAGAACGGAGATCGGGCCGAACGCCGCCTTGACGGTGGCGATGCGTTCCTCGAGGACCGTGAGGTCGCCTATGTCCCAGATGAGCGCCCGTCCCGTGCCGCCTGCGTCGCGGATCGCGGCGGCCGTCGCCTCTGCGGCGTCGGCGTCAATATCGGCGGCGACGACCTTCGCGCCTTCCGCCGCCAGTTCGCGTGCGATCGCCCCGCCCAGTCCACCGCCGGCGCCGAACACCAGCGCGCTTTTGTCCTTCAGTCCCAATTCCATGCTTTTTCCTTCAAGAGTCGTGCAGGCAGGATTCGACGGCTTGCGCCGCTGCCAGCAGGTTTAGGTCTTCGCCCCGCCGGCCGATCATCATCAGCCCGACCGGCGGCGCGCCCGGCGCCTGCACGGGCAGGGACACCGCCGGCAGGTCGAGGATGCTGGCGATCAACGTGTTGCGCAGCGCCGCGGCGTTGAGCGCGAAGAAGCGTTCGTCGTCGTCGAGTTCGGCCAGTCGCGGCGGCAGGATGGCGACGGTCGGCATGACGAGGGCGTCGAAGGAAGCCATCGCCCGGTCGACCTCGGCGCGCAGAGACGCGATCCGCCGCTGCGCCGCGACATAGTCGGTGGCAAGGATCGTCCCGCCCCGCCGCCATGCGAGCGAGGACGCGCGGATCGTAGTCGGCCTGCCTGTCGAAGAGGGCGCCATGGGCGACCAGGCCCTCGACCGCCGTGACCTGCCCGGCGCGCAGAGCCGTGGCGGGGGCGTCCCAGTCGAAGCCGGCGCAGCTTTCGAGAAGCGCGCCGTCGCGGGCAAGCGCCGTCAAAGCCGCCTCGACGGCCGTGGCGACCTCCGTCGCGAGCCCGGCAAAGGGCATGCCGTCCGCACGGCCGAGGCGCAGCGACGAGACAGCCGGGACCGGTTCGTCGTTCGCCGCTCCCGTCAGGACGGCGTCGAGAAGGCGGCAGTCCTCGACCGTCGGGGCGATAATGCCGGGCGTGTCGAAGCTGTCGGCGAGCGGGAAGGCGCCCGCAGCCGGCATGCGCCCCTGCGACGGGCGCCATCCGGCAATGCCGCAGAAGGCCGCCGGAATGCGGGTCGAACCGCCGGTATCGCTGCCGAGCGCGGCATAGGCGAAGCCATCGGCGACGGCGACGGCGCCGCCCGAGGTCGAGCCGCCCGGAGAGCGGCCACGCCCCCCGTCGGCGTCGCGGTCCCACGGGCTGCGCGGCTGCGGATAATGCGGATTGGTGCCTAGCGCCGAATAGGCGAACTCGTTCATATGGCTCCGGCCCATGATCACCGCACCGGCCGCCTTGAGGCGCGAGACGGCCTCGGCGTCCTTTGCGGCCGGCGGGGCGTCGGCCAGCACGCGCGAGCCGACCGTCGTGACGTCGCCGGCAATGTCGAACAGGTCCTTGATCGCGACCGGCAGTCCGGCGAGCGACCCGGCCCGCCCGTCGCGCCGGCTCGATCGGCGGCGAGCGCCTGGGCGCGGGCGCCGGCCGCGGCGACGGAAAGGAAGGCGCGGCGTCCCTCGCCGTCCGGCGAAGCGATGCGCGCGAGAACGGCCTCCACCAGGGCCTCGGCGGTAAGCGAGCCGCTTTGCATCGCCGCGAGCGCTGCGGTGGCCGTTGCCGGAAGTCTGTCAGTCGACATGAAAGATCGCCTCCACCTCGACGGTCACCTGGTGCGGCAGCGATCCCATCCCGACCGCGCTGCGAGCGTGGCGGCCCTTCTCGCCGAAGACCTCGACGAAGAGATCGGAGGCGCCGTTGATCACCTTCGGGTGATCCTTGAAACCGGGATCGGCATTGACCATGCCGAACACCTTCAACACGGTGAGCCGGGAGAGATCGCCGACGGACGCCCTGGCGGCCGCGATGAGCTGCAGCGCGCAGAGCCTTGCATGCCGGTAGCCCTCGTCGAGCGTGACGTCGACGCCGAGTTTGCCGACCGCCAGCTCACCGTCCGCACGGTGCGGGGTCTGGCCGGAAAGGAACAGGAATTGCCCCGCGGGTTTCGCCGGCACATAGGTGTCGGTCGGAGCGGCCAAGTCCGGCAGGACGAGCCCGAGGGCGGTGAGCCGTTCTTCGGGCGTCCTCATGCGAGATACCTTTCCGCGATCGTGCGATAGACGCGGACGGAGGCTTCGAGCTTGTCGATCTCGCAATATTCGTCCGGCCGGCCGCTATGCCCCACTTCGCCCGGTCCGATGATGACCATGGGAAGGTTCAGGACGGGTGCGACGACGGCGCAATCGGAGTAGTAGGGCACGCCCTCGGGGCCGCCCGGATAGCCGGTCTCGTCCTTCAAGGCCGCAAGGCAGAGCTGAACGAAGGGATGATCGTCGGGCGTGTCGACCGGCGGCTTACTGTCGAGGAGCTCGAGCGCGATGTCCGGCCCGGCGACGGTCCGGAAGGCGGCGAGAACGGCCTCTGCCTCCAGGCCGGGGACGAGGCGGACATCGATGTCGCAGACGGCGCGCGGCGGGGTCAGCGGGGTGGCCAGTCCGCCGGAAATGACGCCGGGATTGATCGTCGGCGGTCTCAGGTGGCGATGGTGCGGTGCCTTCAGGTCGAGGTCGTGGACGCGGTCGATGAAGCGGGCGAGGCGGACGATGGCATTGCCCCGGTCGCCGGTCTCGCCGTCGCGAAAGGCGGAGTGGCCGGTGTCGCCGCTTGCGGTCGCCCGGATCCAGGCGGTCCCCTTCTCCGTCACGAAAAGGCGCATGGACGAGGGTTCGGAATTCAGGAGGGCCCCGACGCCGTCGAAGTGGCCGCCCTCGACCAGCGCCTTGGCGCCGAGCAGGCTGGAATTCTCCGCCGCGGTGAAATGCAGCACGAGATCGCCAAGAAGAGGCATGCCGGCGCGCTTGATCTCGATTGCCGCCATCGCCATGGCGGCCATGCCGCCCTTCATGTCGGTCGCGCCGCGTCCGTAAACGCGCCCGTCCTCGATCTCCCCGGAAAAGGCGTTGCGCGTCCAGGTCACGGGATCGACGCCGATCGTGTCGAAATGCGCGGACATGGAGAGGGCGGGCCGTTCGCCGCTGCCTTTGACGCGGGCAATCAGGTTGGTGCGGCCCGGCGCGATCTCCTGGAAGCGGCACGCGATGCCCTCGGCCTCAAGCATCTCGGCGACGATTTTCGCCGCGGTTTCCTCGTTGCCCGGCGGATCGATCGTGTCGATCGCCAAGAGCGCCCGTGTCAGATTGAGGACCTCGCTGTGGTTCATGCTTGCTTGCCTTTCCGTTCGGGCGTGGCCCGACGCGTGTTAGAAATGGGTGCAGGAGGATGTGGCCCGCGAGGCTGCCGGGTCGGAACGGCGAGGAATCGGGTGCCGGGGAAGCCGGCGTTGCATCAACTCTGGATCGCAGCTTTCGCCGGTCATGGCGGGCCTTTCGCCTCATGCGGGTTCAACTGGCGCCGATAATGAGGATCAGGCCGCGCCGGAGAAAGCAAAAACCGTGAACACCCCTGAATGGAACGGTTACAGCTATAGGCACTAAATCCTTGTTTCCCAGAGACTTAAGGTGTCTTGATGTAAGCCCTCGTTACATGTTGTATCAGTTTCATTGATTGTAATTTTCGCCTCCCCTCGTAGTCTTGTCGCAGTCGCAAACAGCGGCACAACGCGGCCAAGACCGCGCACGAAAAGGGGAATTACGCATGTCCTACAAGCACATGATCATGAAGACGCTGGCGGCCGCGGCGCTGGCCGCGCTCTCTGTCCCGGCGGCCGCGGAGCCAGAGACCCGCTCGCCGATAAAGCTCTTTTTCGTCGGAGCCTCCGACAGCGATTTCATCAACGCCGTCTATGGCGAGGTGATCAAGGAATACGGATATCGCGTGCGATACGTCCGGTCCGACTTTTCGGCGCATTTCCTCGCGGTGGAAAACGGCGATATCGATATTACGCTCGGCGCCTGGCAGACCATTCCGGAAATGACCGAGGCCGCGCTCGCGACCGGCAAGGTCAAGAATTTCGGCCCGACCGGCGTCAAGGTCGTCGAGGGCTGGTGGTATACGAACGAGCTCGTGCAGTATTGCCCGGGCCTGCCGGACTGGACGGCGTTCAAGAACCCGGATTGCATCAAGGCGCTCGCCTCGGCCGATACCGCGCCGCTCGGACGCTATGTCGATGCGCCGGCCGACTGGGCGAGCGATTCCGCCGACTTCATCAAGAAGGAAGGCCTGCAGATCGCCAACGTCAATTCCGGATCGGCGGCCGCGCTCGTCACGGAGCTGAAGGCCGCCGTGGACCAGAAGAAGCCGTTTATGGGCTGGGGCTACGAGCCGCACTGGGTGATCAACGACACGCTCGGCAGCTACGTCCAGCGTCCGGGCTTCCGGCCGGTCAACGAGGTCCTCAAGCTCGGCAATATCGAGGCGACGAACAAGATCCCCAACGCGGTGCATATCCTCGAGAAATTCGTGCTCAGCCGGGAAGAGGTTGCCGCCGCGATGGACCGGGTCGACAATGGCGGCCTGTCGGTGGAGGACGCCGCCCGGGAATGGATGGCGGCGAACGAGGCGGTCTGGAAGGCGTGGCTCCCCGCCGACTGATCGATGTCGCAACAGGTGGTCGGCGGTCCGCCGCCTTCCGCTGTATCCCGTTCGTGGAGATGGCCGATGAGTGACGTGATCCTGCAAGCGCGCAACGTGTGGAAGGTCTTCGGAAAAGGGGCGAACGGCCTGCCCGGCGACCCCGGCGCCTGGGATGCGGCGGCCCTGCGACGGCAGGGCGGCGTCGTTGGCGTCCAGAACGCCACGTTCGATGTCCGGCGCGGCGAGAGCTTCGTCATCATGGGCCTCTCGGGCTCCGGAAAGTCGACGCTGCTGCGGTGCATGACCGGGCTTTATCCGGTCTCGGGCGGCAACGTCATCCTCGACGGCGTCGACCTTTCGCGCGCCTCGCGCGATGCCCTCGTTGCCCTCCGGCGGCAGAAGGTCGGCATGGTGTTTCAATCCTTCGCGCTGCTGCCGCATCTGACCGCGCTCGACAATGTCGCCTTTCCGCTGCAGGTCACCGGCGTTCCGCGCGCGGCGCGTCGGGAGCGGGCGGCGAAGGTCCTCGCCCTTGTCGGCCTGAACGGCCTTGAAGGCCGTTTCCCGTCCCAGATGAGCGGCGGCCAGCAGCAGCGTGTCGGCATTGCGCGAAGCCTGATCGCCGATCCCGCGGTCTGGTTCCTCGACGAGCCGTTCTCCGCGCTCGACCCGCTGATCCGGCGCGAGATGCAGGACGAGTTCATGCGCCTGCAATCCCAGCTCCAAAAGTCGATCGTCTTCGTGACCCATGATCTCGAGGAGGCCGTGCGGCTCGGTGACCGGATCGTCATCATGGCCGAGGGCCGAATCCTCCAGATCGGCACGCCGGAAGACGTGATCATGAACCCCGCGACCGACTATGTGCGGCGTTTCGTTTCCGGCATGCCGAAAAGCCGCGTGGTGCGCGTCGGCCGCATCATGCAGGACGCCTCAAACGCACCGGAGCCCACCGTCGCGACCATCGCGGCGAGCGCGACCTTGAGCGAGGTGCTGCCTCGCCTCCTGCAATCCTCCGGCCCGGTGCCGGTTGCCGACGCCGATGGCAGGATCGTCGGCACCGTCGATCGCAACGAGGTCGTGGCATGGCTTTGAGCATGGCTGGAACCCGCCCCGTGACCGTCAATGTCCGCCATCTCGCCTTCGGGCTCTGCCTGCTGGCGGCGCTCGCGATCTGGCTTGCCTCCTTCGAGGTCCCGGCGCTCTTCCGCTGGCCGCAGGCGGCCATCCTGCCGCTCGGCGAATGGCTGAACGGCGCCCTGATCCACCTGCTGCGGGAGACGACGATCGGCGGAACGACGATCACTGAAGTTTCTCGTTTCGTGGCGGAAACCGCGGCCTGGCCCGTGACTTGGCTGATCGAGGCGATGAATGAGGGGCATTTCTACGACCTGTCGAACGGCGGCGAATTCTGGCTGGCGCCGCCGCCCGCGCTTGGCGTCGCGCTCGCGCTCGTCCTCTTCACCCATGCGCTCGGCGGCAAGGGACCGGCCGTCATGGCCATCGCCACCTTCGCCTTCACCATGCTGCTCGGCCTCTGGCCCAGCACGCTGACGACACTGATCGCGGTACTGTTCTCCGTTCTGGTCAGCGTGGCGGTCGGCGTGCTCCTCGGCATCTGGGCCTGCCGGAGCGCGCGGGTCTCGGCGATGCTGTCGCCGGTCTATGATTCCTCCAGACCGTGCCGGTCTTTTCCTATCTCGCCGTGATCATCCTCGTCTTCGGCTTCGGGCAGGTCGCGGGCCTCATCGCCACGGTCATTTTCTCGATGCCGCCGATGGCGCGGGCGACCGAACTGGCGTTGAAAGGGGTGCCGACGGAGCTCCAGGAACTGTCGGAGATCGCCGGATGCACGCCGCGCCAGAAGCTCTGGCTCGTCGACCTGCCGGCGCGCGCGCCGGTTCTGCTGCTCGGCATCAACCAGGTGATCATGCTGTCGCTCGCCATGGTCATCGTGACGTCGGTCATCGGCGCCGGGGGCCTCGGCGCGGATGTGATCTCGAGCCTCAGGTCGATGCGCCTGACGGAAGCCCTGCTTGCCGGCCTCGCCATCACCTTCATCGCCATCGTGCTCGACCGCGCCACGCGGGCCTGGGCGGCAGGCGGCGAGACGCACCGAATCCTCGGGTTCGCGAGCTGGAAGTCCGGCCTTGTCGTCCTTGCCGCTGCCATCGTCTTCGGCATCCTCTTTCCGGAAGTCGGCCTGCTCGAGGACAGGCCGATCATCAGCCTCGGCCGCCAGCTCGATCAGGCGCTGAACGCGTTCAACGTCGCCGCCGGGCCGACGCTCACCGGCTTCCAGAATATCCTCATCACCTGGGTCCTGCGGCCCGTCCGCGAAGGCCTCGCGGCCATGCCCTGGGGAACGGTGGCGCTCGCGCTCGCCGCGCCGGCATTGCTTGCCGGGCGGTTCCGGCTCGCCGTGACCATCGCCGCCCTGCTGGCGCTCATCGCCGCCTTCGGGCTCTGGGACAAGGCGATGATCTCGCTCTACCTCGTCGTGCTGTCGATCGCCGGTGCGTTCCTCATCGGCTTTCCGTTCGGCGTGCTCGCCGGTCTCTACAATGGCGTCAACCGCTTCGCCACCATGGTGGTCGACCTCATCCAGACCCTGCCGACCTTCGTCTATCTGATTCCGGTCGTGGCCCTCTTCGGCGTCGGCGACTTCGCCGCCCTGCTGGCGATCCTGGTCTTCGTCATTGCTCCGATCGTGCGCTATACCGCGGCAGGCCTCCGGCAGGTGCCCGAGCCGCTGTCGGAAGCGGCGACCATGGTCGGCTGCACGACGATGCAGCGGCTGCGCTACGTCCTGATGCCGGCCGCGCTGCCGCAACTGATCCTCGGCCTGAACCAGGCGGTCATGCTCGGCTTCTCCATGCTGGTCATCACCGCGCTCGTCGGCTCGCGCGGCCTGGAAGAGACGACGCTCGTCGCCGTCTCGAAGGTTCGGCCGGGAGACGGGTTGATCGCCGGCTTCGGCATCGCCGTTCTCGCGATCGTGCTCGATCGCCTGCTCGGTCTTGCGGCACAGGCGGCCGAGCGCCGCTTCACGCCCGCGCGTGGCGGCCACTGACGCGGTTCATACGAAGGGGAACTCACTCATGCAGACATTCGACTTCATCGTCGTCGGCGCGGGATCGGCCGGCTGCGCGCTCGCCTACCGGCTGAGCGCCGATCCATCCCGCAGCGTCCTTCTCCTCGAGGCGGGGCCGCGCGACTGGAACCCGCTGATCCGCCTGCCCGTCGGCGAGGCGCTGACGATCGGCGGATCGATCGACTGGCAGTTCAAGACGCAGGCCGAGCCCGGCCTCGACGGCCGCACGCTCGACGCGCCGCGCGGCAAGGTTCTGGGCGGCTCGTCCGCCATCAACGGCCAGCTCTATGTGCGCGGCCATGCGGGCGATTTCGACGAATGGGAAAGCCTTGGCCGCCCCGGCTGGGGCTACGGGGACGTGCTGCCCTATTTCCGGCGTGCCGAAAGCTGGGCCGGCGCACCAGACCAGGCGCGCGGCACGATGGGCCCCCTGAAGACCATTCTCGGCCGCTATCGCACGCCGCTCTACGAGGCCTTCCTGGCGGCCGGCGCCGAACGGGGCTACGGCCTCAGCGAGGACTACAATCGCGGCGACACGGAAGGTTTCGCCTGGGCGCAGTTCACCCAGGAGCACGACCGGGCCCGCCGCTGCTCGTCGGCGCATGCCTATCTGAACGCGGCGGCCGGAAGGAAGAACCTCACCGTCCGCACCGGCTGCCAGGTCACGGCGCTGACATTGTCCGGCCGGACCTGCACGGGGCTCACCTATGTCCAGCGTGGCAGGACCGAAACGGTCGCGGCGGGCGAGGTGATCCTCTCCGCCGGCGCCTACCAGTCCCCGCAGATCCTGATGCTTTCCGGCATCGGCGCCGGCGCCGATCTCAAGGCCGCCGGCGTCGCGCCGAAGCACGACCTTCCCGGCGTCGGACGAAATCTCCAGGACCATTGCGGCGGCCTGATCCAGTCCATGTGCCGCGAGCCGATGACCTATCACCAGTTCCGCAACCTGTTCCGCGCGCTCGGCGCGATCTGGGACCTCTATGTGAATGCGCGCGGCCCGCTGTCCGTCTTCCCGATGAACGCGGTCGCCTTCCTGCGCAGCGATCCGGGCGAGCCGCGCCCGGACCTGGAATTCCTGTTCTTTCCCGTGGCGACCGATCTGCGCGGCGGCACCAACCGCTACGCCGCCTTCAACGGCTATGCGATCACCTGGGGCATCATGCGGCCGCGTTCGCGCGGGTCCGTGACGCTCGCCTCGTCCGATCCGCTGGCGAAGCCGAAAATTCAGCACAACTATCTAACCGATCCGCACGACGTGAAGGTCAACAACGCGGGATTCCGGATCGCCCGCGAGCTGAACGCAACCCGGGCCTTCGACCGCTTTCGCGGCGAGGAGGTGGATCCCGGTCCCGATTGCGTCTCCGAGGAGGATATCTCGGCCTACAACCGTCGCACGATCGAAGCCATTTTCATCCGTCGGGCAGTTGCCGCATGGGCAGCGACGGCATGGCGGTCGTCGATCCCTCGCTTCGCGTCCACGGCCTGACGGGACTGCGCGTCGCCGATGCCTCGATCATGCCGCGCGTCACCTCCGGCAACACCAATGCACCTTCCATCATGATCGGCGAGCGGGCGGCTGATATCGTGCTGGCAGGTTGAGGGCAGGGTCCGGGGAGACAGTCTTGGCAAGGATCGTGGTGATCGGCGCCGGTGTCGTCGGAGTGGCGACGGCCTGGCGGCTTTGCAAGGCCAGCCACGCCGTCACCCTCGTCGATCGCAACGACGGACCGGGCGGCGGCGCGAGCCGGCGCAACGGGGCGCAGCTCAGCTATTCCTATTGCGATGCCCTGGCCTCGCCGGCCCTCTTGGCACGGATGCCTGGCATCCTCGCGGGACGGGATCCGGCCTTTCGGGTGCGGTTTCCGGCCGATCCCCGGTTCTTCGTCTGGGGAATGCGCTTCCTGATGAATGCGTCGGAAACGGCGAGCCGGCGCAATACCCGGGCATTGCTCGCCATGGCCGCGCAGACCGAGCGGCTGTTGCCGGACCTGCTTCGCGAGTTCCCGCTCGATTTCGATTATGCGGTGGCGGGCAAGCTCGTGCTTTGCCAGGATCGGGACAGTTTCGAGAAGGCGGCCGGGCAGGTGGCCCTGAAGCGTGCCGGCGGCTTCGAGGCCGAGCGGGTGACGCGGAGCGAGGCGGAGCGGCTCGAGCCCGCGCTGGCCGGATATGCGCACGGATCTCGAGGGCGCCATCTACAGCCCGAAGGACGCCGTGGGCAATCCCGAGCGCTTTTGCGAAACGCCGACGCAGGCGCTCGCCGGCCATTATGGGCTCCGGACGCTTTACCGCGCGGGAGGCGAGCGAAATCCTCGCGCCGGGCGACAGGGTGGCAGGCGTCCGGTTTCATGCGCGCGACACGGAGCCCTGCGACGCGGTCGTCGTCGCGACAGGCTACGGCACCGGCTTGCGCGGCGCCGGGCTCGGCGGCTCCGCCATCTGGACGGTGCAGGGATATTCGCTGACGGCAAGGGCGAAACCAGATGCGATGCGCGTCTCGGTCACTGATCCGAAGCGGCGTCTCGTCTTCGCCCGCCTCGGCGAAACGGTGCGGGTCGCGGGTATCGCGGATATCGGGCCGCGTGAATTCGCCTTCGACCAGAGCCGGTTCGATACTTTCCGGGCGGCTGCCCGTAGCTGTTTTCCCGGCGCCTACGACGCGGCGGATGCCGAGGGCTGGAGCGACGCGCGACCATGCGCGCCGGACTCCCGGCCGTTGATCGGCCGCGGCAAGGTGAGAGGTCTCTATCTCAACCTCGGCCATGGTGCCTGCGGCTGGACATTGTGCCTCGGCGCAGCCGATCGCGGTGGCGCGCACCATCGCCGAAGACATCGCTTGAGCACCCGTGCCGACTGCGCTACGATTTTGATCGCTGCCAAGGGATATGCGGCTGCGGCTAGGATGATCTGGTGCCCATGAAGCTTCCGCCAATGAACACATTGGCCACGTTCAGCGTCGCAGCCCACCGGCTGAACTTCTCCCACGCAGGCGAAGACCTGAACATTACCCACGCCGCCGTCAGCAACCAGATGAAGCGCCTCGAAGACTGGTTCGGTCGCAAGCTGTTCGAACGTTCGGGCCGGGGCCTCAAGCTCACGGCTGCCGGCGAGGAGCTGCTGCGATCGGGTCGACGCGTCGCTTTCCATCATCGAATCGACAAGCCAGAAGCTGCGTATCTCGCGCGACCGCCGCCAGATCTTCGTCGCCTGCCTGCCGTCGATCGCCACGCGATGGCTGGTGCCTCGCCTCGGCGACTTCATCAAGCGCCAGCCGGGCATATCGGTCGAGCTCTCCCTATGCGGAGGCCTACCAGAGTTTCGACCCGGAGCGGCACGACGTGCTGATCACCCATCTGAACCGCCTGCCGGACCATGCGCAGGTTCTGCCGATCTTCAACCGGGCGAACAAACCGGTCGCAAGCGCCGCCTATGTGCGCGAGCACAAGGACGCGTTCGACGGGCGGCTGGAGAACACGCGTCTCCTGCACGATGCCTCGATGCAAGCCTGGGAGGACTGGTTCGCCGTCGCCGGCTTCCGGCCGAAGCGCTTCACGCACGGGCCGGTCTTTCCCGACTTCAATTATCTCTTCGCCGCCGTCCTGGCGGGGCAGGGGGTCGCGCTCTGCCCCGTCGAGGTCTTCGGCTGGGAGATCGCCCGCGGCGATCTCGTCGTCCTCTCGGACATCGCGACCTGCACGGACGAGAGCTACTATATCGTCACCACGGAACGGCGCCCTCCGGCGGTCACCCAGTTCGTCAAGTGGTTCGCGAAGCGGGTTTCGGAGCCGCTTGTCTAATAGGCGCCGACGAGCCCGTATTTCGACACGACGAATTGCGCCGTTGCGAGCAGGGCGACGACCGCCACGACGATGGCGTATCTGATCAGCCGGTCGGTGGGCGTTTCGTTTGATCCCACGATCGCCTCAGGCTTGCCGGCCAAGCGCGCGCATGAACATCTGCTCGTCGACATTGCCTCCGCTGCAGACGATGCCGAGGGTGCGACCCTCGACGGGGAGGCGGCCGGACAGGGACCGCCGCGAGCGCGGTCGCGCCGCCCGGCTCCAGGACGACCTTGAGCGAACGCCATGCCTCGTGCATCGCCGCCAGGACCGCCTCGTCCGTGACCGAGACGCCGTCGGCGCCGTGGCGGCGCAGGATGGGCAGCGTGAGCTCTCCCGGCGCATTGGACAGGAGCGCGTCGCAGATGGATCCGGACAGGCGCGTGTTCCGATAGACCGTGGTGCCCTCGAGCGAGCGCGCCATGTCGTCGAAGCCCTCCGGCTCCACCGTCGTCACCCTCGCCGACGGGGAAACGCCGGACAGGGCGAGCGCGCAGCCGGCCGCAAGGCCGCCCCCGCTGCACGGAATGGCGAGGGCGTCGAGCCGCGCGTCGAGGGCTCCTGCCTGCTCCACCATTTCGAGCGCGACGGTGCCCTGCCCGGCGATGACGAACGGATTGTCGAAGGGGGCGATCAGCTGGTAGCCGCGCTCGCGGACGACTTCGGCGCCGATCGCCGCCCGGTCGTCGCGTTCCCGGTCGTAGAGCACGACCTCGGCGCCGTTCGCGCAGGTCTGATCGACCTTGGTCCTCGGGGCGTCGCCCGGCATGACGATGATCGCCGGGATGTCCATCAGCGCCGCCGCCGTCGAGACGGCGATCGCATGGTTGCCCGAGGAAAAGGCCACGACGCCGGCGAAGCGCGCGTCGAAGCCGCCCAGGATGGCGTTGAGCGCGCCGCGGAACTTGAAGGCGCCGCCGACCTGCATCGCGTCGAGCTTGAAGAGGAGCCGCCCGCCGAATCGGGCATTGAGCGCCGCCGATTCGATGAGGGGGTGATGCGGGCCCGACCGCGAATTCTCTCACGCGCCCGCAGCACATCCGAGTGGCAGAGGTCAGGAGAATGGGTCACGGTCGCTCCTCGTTTGGGCCGCGCGAGACGGCCTTGCCTTCCTGCCCCTATTACCAGCACGTTTCCGTCGGGTGGCCAAATCCCCGGTCGCCGCCCGGCTCAGGCGTTGATGGCCGAGATCAGCAGCGATTTCGTTTCGAGGAAGTGATCCATCTGCTCCGCGCCGAGATCCTTGCCCATGCCCGACAGGCCGAGGCCGCCGAACGGGAAGGAGGGATCGAGAAAGCCGTGGCCGTTGACGTAGATCGTGCCGGCGTCGATTGTATCGGCCACGGCCAGGACCCTGCCGATATCGCGGGAATAGATCGCCGCGCCGAGGCCGTAACGCGTATCCCGCGCGAGCCGCACGATCTCCTCCGGTCCGTCGGCAACAGTGAAGGCGAGCACCGGGCCGAAGATTTCCTCGCGCCAGACCGGATGATCGGTCGGCGCGTTCTCGACGATGACGGGGCCGACGAAATTCCCCTGGTTCTGCTCGCTCGAACGATCGATGGCGAAACGGAGCTTGTCCTGCCGCGCGCGCTCGACGAAGGAGAGGACCTTTGCCCGGTGCTGGGCGGAGACCAGCGGACCCATGGTCGATTCCGGGTCGAGTCCCGGCCCGGGCCTGACCGCCGCGGCCTTCTCGACCAGGCGACCGAGAACCTCGTCCGCGATCGTCCTGTCCACGATGGCGCGCGAGGAGGCGTCGCACACCTGGCCGGCATTGAAGAAGATGCCGTTGAAGAGCCCCTCGACGACGAGGTCGATATCGCTGTCCGCAAAGACGAGCGCCGGCGACTTGCCGCCGAGCTCCAGCGTCATCCGCGTCATGTTGCTTATGGCGGCCGTCCCGACGACCCGGCCGGAGGCGGTCGAGCCGGTGAAGCTGACCTTGTTGATGCCCGGATGGGAGACAAGGGCCGAGCCGGTGACCGAGCCGCTGCCGTTGACGACGTTGAACACGCCCGGCGGGGAACCCGGCCTCGCGAATGAGCTCCGCGAGCCGCAAGGCGCCGATCGGGGTCACCTCGCTCGGCTTGGCGACGACGGTGCAGCCGGCCGCAAAGGCGGCGGCCATCTTCCAGATCAGGGTCTGGAGGGGAAAGTTCCACGGCGCGATCGCCGCGACGACGCCGACTGGCTTCTTCAGCGTCATGCCGAAGACGCTCTGGTCATAGGAAGCCATCGCGCCGGTGCGGCCGGAGATCTTCGTCGCCCAGCCGGCGAAATATTGCAGGACCTCGATCGCCTGGCCGATGTCGATTGCGTAGGATTGCTGGCGAAGCTTGCCGGCGTCGATTGTCTCCAGGAAAGCAAGCTCCTCCTGATGCTTGATCAAGAGGTCGGCGAGCTTGAGGATCAGCCCCTGCCGGTCCAGCGGACGGAGCCGGCTCCAGTCGCCCTCGAACGCCGCGCGTGCCGCACGCACGGCCTGATCGACCACTTCGGGACCGGCTTCGAACGTCTGGGTGACTACGCTGCCGGTACTTGGCTCGTAAACGTCGACCGGCTTGCCGGAGGCGACGGCTTCGTCGGCGATCCAATGGGTGACCGGCCGCGTCGCTAGCTCAGCCAGGCGGGCTGGAACGGACCATTGACTGAAATAGGCCTGGATATCCACGATGTCGCTCTCCTTAATGACGGATCGCAGCGGATACTGTCACCGGGACGGCCGTTTCAAAATCAAAATCGGCTTACGGTCCTTGCTGTAAAAGTTACAGATGAGGGGAGGGGAATACCTTTTCTCTTTCTGTTACAGTGACTTGAGCGTGGGCTGGCCGCCGATCTGTAAGCTCGCTTTGCAGATGGGCACGGGTTTATTTGCTTCCCGCCCGCGGCACCATTGATTAGCTTGATCGACAGCAAGGCCGCGCCGGAGACGCGCGGGCCAAGCAACGTCAACAGGCATGGAAGGACGGCCAGACGTGACTTTCAATACCCAATCCGGCGGCGTCTATTCCATCGCCACCACCCCGTTCCTGGAAGACGGATCCATCGACTTAGCCTCGATCGACAGGCTGACGGATTTCTACGAGGAGAGCGGCTGCACCGGTGTCACCATTCTCGGCATCATGGGCGAAGCGCCGAAGCTGGAGCCCGAGGAAAGCCGCGCCATCGTCAGGCGTGTCGTCTCCCGGACGAGGATCCCGGTCATCGTCGGCGTGTCCGCGCCGGGCTTCGCCGCCATGCGGTCGCTGGCGCGCGACTCGATGGACATGGGCGCTGCCGGCGTGATGATCGCGCCGCCGTTGGCGCTTCGCACCGACGACCAGATCGTCAATTACTTTTCCGGCGCCGTCGAGGCTGTCGGCGACGACGTGCCTTGGGTGCTGCAGGATTATCCGCTCACCCTGACGGTGGTGATGAGTCCCGGCGTGATCGCCAGGATCATCTCCAACCATCCGTCCTGCCTGATGCTGGAAACATGAGGACTGGCCGGGGCTGGAGAAAATCTCGACGCTGCGCGCCATGCAGAAGGCCGGCGAACTGCGTCCCTTCTCGATCCTGTGCGGCAATGGCGGCCTGTTCCTCGACTTCGAGCCGGAGCGCGGCGCCGATGGGGCGATGACCGGCTATGGTTTCCCGGACATGCTGACCGAGTTGCTCACCCTGTTTGCCGCCGGCAAGCGTGACGAGGCGCACGACCTCTTCGACGCGCATCTGCCGCTGATCCGCTACGAGCAGCAGCCCAGCATCGGCCTTGCCGTGCGCAAGCACGTGCTGAAGCGGCGCGGCTTGATCGCCGCCGACGCGCAACGCAAGCCGGCGCAGATACTGACCCCTGCCGCCAAGGCCGAGGTCGACTACCTCCCCAGCCTCATCGCCCCCTCCGACAAAAGAGCCCCCCCTTCCCTACCCGCCCCGCTAGGGTCCGGACTCAATTGCACCAATATATGAGAGCGGCTGCGATAAGGGCGCTGGCGAGGAAGTTCCTGGCGAGTTTGTCGTATCGGGTGGCCACCCGTCTCCAGTCCTTGATGCGACACCAGAGGCGCTCGACGAGGTTGCGGGCCTTGTAGGCGGTACGGTCGTAAGCGATGCGCGCCCTGCGGCTGGCTGTCGAGGGGATGACGACCTCGGCGCCTTGGGCAGCAATCGCCGCACGGATGGCGTTGGTGTCGTAACCGCGGTCGGCGATGAAGCGGTCGAAACGGCCGTTTGCCGCCTCGATCAGCGTGCCGGCCATGGTCATGTCATTGATGTTGCCGGCCGACAGCATGAGCAGGCGCGGCCTGCCTTGAGCGTCGGTTAGTCCGTGGAGTTTGCTGGTCCGTCCGCCGCGCGAGGTGCCGATGGCTTGCGCGAAGGCCCCCTTTTGCGCCAGCAGCCGATCGGGTGCGCCTTGATGTGGGTGGCGTCGACAGCGACCGTTCCCCACACGCCGCTGTGCCCGGTCAGAGCTTCGAACATGCCCAGCCAGATGCCTTGTCGGCTCCAGCGGTTGAAGCGATTGTAGACCGTCGTGTAGGGGCCGTATTCGGGCGGGCAGTCACGCCAGCGCGCACCGCTCTTGAGCATATGCACGATACCAGAGATCACTCGCCGGTCATCCACGCGATGCGCACCCTTGCGCCCATGCGGTAGCAAAGGCTCAATCCGAGCCCATTCCGCATCGCTCAGCCACGTCAATTGCCGCTTCATCAAAGCCTCCATTCCAACGGAAAACTTCAAGCAGCAAATCCAACCGGCGCCAACCCTATTGAGTACGGAGCCTAGTTCATGAAAGGAAGGGGGGGGGGGTAGGCGGAATGGCATCTCCGGCTCCATGAGTGCGTCTCATCCGCGTCCATGGGGTTCGATATGGATTTGTTCGGAATGCCCAAAAATGCGGCAATGGAGGGGGGAATTCGTTAAGCATGGCGGCATAGTTTGCCGCCTCGGGGCCGTGCGGCTTCGAGGAAGGGGATCCGTCGGCATCTGCGGCGGATGTTTGAGGACAGGGGACATGCTGTTTAATTCGACCACCAGCCGTAATATTTTCGCGGTCGCCGCCTGCGGCCTGGTCGCCACCATCGCGGCTTCAGCCGTATTGTTCTACCGCTCTTACGAGGACGTGCGCGCCACCAGCCTCGACCGCATGCGCCAGATCGCAAAGGCGGAGGCGCTGGTGTCGGAAAAGCGGATCGGCGGCACCGTCCATATCATCGACGGGCTCGGCGCGGTCCTGGAGACGATGAAGGCGGACGGCGAGCCGGACCGCGGCAGGGCCGACCGGGTTCTCCACCATATGCTCGAACGCAGTCCCGACATCCTGGCGCTCTGGACCGGCTGGGAGCCGAACGCCTTCGACGGCCGGGACGCCGATTTCGTCGATGCGAAGGGCTACGATTCCATCGGGGCGCTACGTGCCTTATTTCGTTCGCGGCGAAGACGGCAGGATATCCAGCACCGCGCTCACCGACTATGCGGTGCCCGGCCCGGGCGACTTCTACCAGCAGCCCTTCACGCAGCAGAAGACCGTCGTCATCGAGCCCTATCCCTATGCCCATCGACGGCAAGGACGTGCTGATCACCTCGGTCTCCAAGCCGATTGTCGTCGAAGGCAGGACGCTGGGCGTCGCCGGCCTCGACCTGTCGCTTGTCGAAACGAGCAAGGCACTCTCGGCCGTCCATCCCATGGAGACGGGCTATGTCAGCCTGGTGAGCGGCGGCGGCAGGATCGTTGGCCACCCCAATGCGGAGCTGATCGGCAAGAGCCTCGCCGAAGGCGGCGCGGAAACGGCCGGATGGGCCGAGCTCGTCGCCGAGCCGGGCGCCGAGCACGAGATCGCCGCGCCCGACGGCACGGCCTATCTCGCCGTCGCTTCGCCGGTCGCGCTCACGCCGGAGATCACCTGGTATGCGATCATCGCCGTTCCCAAGGGCACGGTCTTCGCGCAGCTGAACGCGATGATATGGGATGCGGCCCTGATCGTCGCCACCGCGGCGGCGCTGCTCGCGCTTGCCGGCTGGCTGATCGCGCGGCGCTTCATCGGCCGCATCGCCAATATCATCGGCGAGACGGCGCAGATCGCCAAGGGCGATCTCGCGCTCGAACTGAAGGACAGCAAGGTCGAAGACGAGATCGGCGATCTCGCCCGCTCGCTCGAGGTGCTGCTCGAAAACAACCGGGAGAAGGCGCGCCTCGAGCAGGGAGGCGGACGCCAATCGCAGCCTCGGCGAGGAAGAGCGCATCGCCCGCGAGCGCAAGGCGGCGAAGGAAGCGGCGGATATCAAGTTCGCGGTCGACAGCCTTGCCGGCGCCCTGTCGAAGCTGGCCGGCGGCGACATGTCCTGCCGCATCGACAGCCCTTCGTGGCGCACCTCGACCGCCGTGCGCGGGACTTCAACGGCTCCGCCGCGCACCTGCAGGACGCGCTCCGCGAGTGGGCGGAGAACGCCCGCGGCATCGACGCCGGCGCGAACCAGATCCGCGCGGCCGCCGACGACCTGTCGCGGCGCACCGAGCAGCAGGCCGCCTCGGTGGAGGAGACCGCCGCCGCGCTGGAGGAGATCACCGCCACCGTCGCGACTCCACCCGGCGCGCCGAGGAGGCCGCGAGCTGGCTCGTCGGCCCGCGCGTCGGCGCGGAGCATCGGGCGAGGTCGTGCGCCACGCGGTGGAGGCGATGGAGAAGATCGAGCAATCCTCCAGCGAGATCACCAAGATCATCGGCGTCATCGACGAGATCGCCTTCCAGACCAACCTCCTGGCGCTCAACGCCGGCGTGGAGGCAGCGCGCGCCGGCGAGGCCGGCAAGGGCTTCGCCGTCGTGGCGCAGGAGGTGCGGGAGCTCGCGCAGCGCTCGGCCGATGCCGCGCGCCAAGGAGATCAAGGCGCTCATCACCACCTCCGGCCAGCAGGTCGGTGAGGGCGTCGCGCTCGTCAGCGACACGGGCCGCGCGCTGGAGGTCATCGTCGCGAGGTGCAGGAGATCAACGAGCACATCGCCGCCATCGTAGAAGCCGCGCGCGAACAGTCGTCCGGCCTCCAGGCAGATCAACACGGCCGTCAACACATGGACCAGGGCACCCAGCAGAACGCCGCCATGGTCGAGGCAGACGACCGCCGCCAGCCATAGCCTCGCCATGGAGGTCCGCGCGTTGAACCAGCTCCTCGGGCAGTTCAGGCTGGGCATCAATGCCGGGGTCCAGCGCCCTGTCGGCCGGGCCGCCTGACGGCTCTCGCGGCCCTGTCGATTGTCGCGATACGCATCCGGGTTGGCCCGGATGCGGCTTCGATGACCCATGTCGGCATCGCGCCGCCCTGACGATGACGGTGCGGGACCACCGACGCTCTCCTCATTGTTGCCGAAGCGCAACGTCGTGTGAAAAACGCCGACGGCCCGGATATCCGCCGGCAATCGGGCGGCGGGACTGCCGTCAATAAAATCAAGCACTAAACATGACATTTTGAGGCAGGATTCATTTCGGAGGATGGGATCCCTGCGTATCACCGCCTTTGCGTGGATTTCTTTCCTCCTTATAGGTCGCTGTCGGCGCCGAAGGCGGGCTTTGTCGTTTTGTCATGGACTGGCGTTGAGCAGACTGAACATCCGGAAAACTGATCGCTACCTTCGCAAGGTCCGGCCGCGGCTGGAGGCCGGCGCGCACGGGCAACCGGGCAGCGGCCGAGGACCTGGTGCAGGACGCCTGGCTGAAGCTGGAGGCCGCGCGGCCGGAACAGGCGATCGACAATCCGGTCGGCTACATCACCCGCGTCGCCAACAACCTCGTCGCCGATCATATGCGCAAGGAACGCCGCCGCGCCGCGATCGACGGCGAGATCGCCGACCTGCTCTGGGACGATGTGGATGCCGTCTCGCCGGAACGCGCCCTGATCGGCCGGGAAAACCTGAGGACCGTGCGCGCCGCCCTCGACGAGCTGCCGGAGAAGACACGGCGCATCTTCCTCATGAACCGCATCGAGGGCATCCCGCATCGCCGGATCGCCGAGAGGCTCGGCATCAGCGACGAGGCGGTCTATTACCACATCCGCCGCGCACTGGAGCAGCTGGCGGCGCTGCGCGACGATCTCGTCGACTGAACTTTTTTCTGAAGTTTCTCTAGGTTCAATCGACATTCAGGATTCAGTTCTGTCGGTGAGTGTGATTCATAGGTTTCCAGATTGATTGATCTGGAGACCATGATGTTGAAGCCCAAGCGGTACGAACTGACGCCTGAACAATGGCGGCGGATCGGGGATTTGCTCCCCGGCAAGCCCAGTGATCCAGGCCGTTCGGGGAGCGATAATCTCACCTTCGTCAACGGTGTGCTTTGGGTGCTGCGCTCGGGCGCGCATTGGCATGATCTTCCCGAGCGCTACGGCAAATGGAAGACCGCCCACAAGCGCTTCACACGATGGGCGAAGGCCGGTGTGTGGGAGCGCGTCTTCGCCGACCTCATCGACGATCCCAAGAACGATTATGTCAGTCTCGACTCGACCCTTGTACGCGCCCATCAACAGGCAGCCACCGGAAAGGGCGGCGGCCAAAAAGGGGGGATCAGGCTCTGGGGCGTTCCCGAGGAGGACTGACGACCAAAATACACATGGCCGTGGATGCACTCGGCCGGCCACTGAAGCTGATCCTTACACCCGGCCAGCGCGGCGACGCGCCCTGGCCCCGGCCCTGCTCGAAGGTCTTTCGCCACGTCGCGTGCTGGCCGACAAGGCCTATGATTCCAATGCTCTTCGCAGCCTTATCGCCAGCATCGGCGCCGAAGCGGTCATCCCTTGCAACCCCACCCGAAAGACGCTGATCCCTTACGACTTCGAGGCCTACAAGGTCCGTAACACCATCGAGCGCTGTTTCAACAAGCTCAAGCACTTCAGACGCATCGCAACACGCTTCGACCGCCACGCGACACACTTCCTAAGCTTCCTGCAAATCGCCGCAGCAATACTGTGGATGCGATGAATGTCGATTCAGCCTAGGGCTCGTGGGGGTTCACCGGGAATTGATGACAGCGGCTGCGAGGTAGATCATGGCTGAGAAGCTACGGTCTGTTTTGCACGCCCGCATGGCGATGCCCTGAACTCTTTGAGCTTGCAGAGAAGTTCTCGATAAGGTGGCGCCATTTGTAGAGATCGCGGTCGAGAGGCAGTGGTCTGGCGCGACGCGGATGTTGAGAGATGACGATCTTGGCGCCGCGTTCGTTGAGATCGGCGAGGATGGCGTCGCTGTCGAAGGCCTTGTCAGCGATCAGGCCGCCAAAGGCGATGCCGTTGAGCAATGGCGGGACGCCCACCGTGTCGAAGCGGTGGCCCGGCATGAGGCGGAAGCGGACCAGATTGCCCAGCGCGTCGGTAAGCGCGAGGATTTTGGTCGTCATACCGCCTTTGGAGCGCCCGTGGCCTGGCTCTGAGTCCCCCTTTTGCACCTTGACCGTGCCGGTGGACCTTCGCGATCGTCGCATCGACCATGGCATATTCCATGTCCGGTTCGTTCGAGCACGCCTCGAAAAGCCGGACGAAGATATCCGGCTGCGCGCCAATCTCTGAAACGCCGGAAGGCCGTGCTCCAATTGCCGAAATGCGCAGGCAGGTCGCGCCAAGGACTACCCGTTCGTGCAATCCAGAGCACGGCTTCGACAAAACGGCGATTGTCGCTGCCGCTCCGGCCAGGGTCGCCACGCTTCCCAGACAGTGCGGCTCCATCTTCGCCCACTGGGCGTCCGTCAAAACATATCGATCCATCCAAAGCGTGATCACATCTCACGCACTTTGTGAATCCCCACAGACCTTCGAGCAAGGCGCGCCTTCGCGCGCGTCTATAGAAGCGCCCGACTCCGGGCGCCCTGAGCCGATCTCTGTTGCAAAGCCTGAATGGACGAACGAGACAAACGCTCCGAAACGGACCGCCGGATTGCCCTGGATGCGCGCGACTGGATCGTGCGCCTCACATCCGGCCATGCCAGCGAGGCGGATCTCCAACGCTTCCGGGCCTGGCGCGACGATGCGCCGGAGCACCGAAGGGCGTTCGAGCGCGAGCGCCTGTTCTGGCGGCAGTTACAGGCCCTCGACGGAACGCTGGACGTCGTGCCGCCCCATCGCGTGGCCCGGCAACCGGCGATCGGCCGGCGGGCCTTCCTGATCGGCGGCGGCGCGGCGGCGGCGGCCGCGGTCGCCGCCATTACGGTGACGGGAAGGCCTCGTCCGCGTCTCCGGCGGGCCGGGGCAGGCGGAAAGCGTCGAGGTCGAGGCCGCCAGCGCGAGCGCTATGCCGCCAACGGCCGTCCGGGCGGGGTGACGCCGGTCGATACGGATGCGGAGCTCGCCTGGCGCACCGGCCGGGTCATCTTCGAGGGACGCCCCTTCGCGGGCGCGGTCGCCAGCTCGGCCGCTAGGTGCCCGAGCGGATCGTCATGGCCCCCGGCATCGACGTAGATGTGCCGGTGAGCGGGATCTTCTCCGCCGACGAGGCGCTCGCCGCGGTGCAGGCGCTAACAAAGACGCAAGGCTTCACGGCGCGCCGCGTTCCGAGCGTGCTGATCGTCATTTCCTGACCGTCGATAAAACTTCTCAAAAAAAGTTTACTTTCTGTCTTTAGGCAAAGCCTTCCCTCGCGCGTCAATGGGGTGAAGGGACAGGGTGGAAGCGACCGCTCCCTTCGATCTGGGGGCCGCATGGCCATTTTGCAGTGAGAGGGGTTCGATGAACGACGTGAATGCGCGACGAGGGTTCTTGCCGGGGAGATCGCCGGCTGCTCACCACGCTCATGATGGGCACGGCGCTGTGGCTCGGCGCATTTCCGACGCTCCTCAGCGGCGATGCAGACCGCCGCGCAGACGGCGCGTGCCCACCGTTTCGACATTCCGGCCCAGCCCTCAACCGGGTTCGCTACGCGCCCTCGCCGAGCAGACCGGCGTGCAGATCGCCTATGAGACCGCGGTCGCCTCGGGCGCGACCGCGCCGGCCGTGCAGGGCACGATGAACACGGAGCAGGCGCTGGCGCGGCTCTTGTCCGTTTCCGGCCTGCGCTACAGCTTCACTAATGCCAACACGGTGACGATCCTCGATCCCGCCGTCGCCGTGGAGGAGGGCGGGTCCGATCCGGGCGCAACCATGCTCGACACCATCACCGTCACCGCCGGCGGCTTCTCCCAGTCGGTGATCGAGGCGCCGGCGAGCGTCACGGTCATTCCCGCCGAGGAGCTGGAGCGCCGGCCCTACGCTCGCTGATGGACGCGGTGCGCCATGTCGAGGGCGTCACGATGATCGGCGGCGACAAGAGCGACATCTCGATCCGCGGCATGCCCGCCGCCGGCACGCCGATCATGATCGACGGCCGCCGCCGAACAGCACGCGCGAGCTGAACCCCAAGGGCGGCAACGCCGTGGACGACAACTGGATCCCGCCGATCGGCACGCGGTGGAGCGTATCGAGGTGGTGCGCGGCCCGATGTCCTCGCGCTACGGCTCGGACGCCATGGGCGGCGTCATCAACATCATCACCAATAAGGTCGCGGACCGCTGGTCCGGCTCGGTCGGCGCGGACATGACGATCCAGGGCCACTCGCGCTCGGGCAACGCCTATCAGGGCGATTTCTACGTGACGGGCCCCATCGTGCCGGACCTCCTCGGCCTCCAGCTCTGGGGCTACAGGACCTCGAGGAACGAGGACAGGATTCCCGGCGGCTTTAACGACAACGACAATATCAACGGCACCGCGCGCGGCTCTGGTACACGCCGACCCCGGACCACGACTTCATGCTCGAGGCGCACCGCAGCCGGCAGGAATACCTGGAAACGCCCGGAAAGAGCGCCACCGGCCCCTCTCGAACGTCTATCGCGACTACCAGCGCGAAAGCTACACCTTCGCCCATACCGGCCGCTGGGGCGAAGGCGACCTCGCAATTCTCCTATATCTACGACCACGGCTCGCGCGACGCCTTCACCGACGGCCTCGCCGATAGCTGGATGCCGGACCTCACCAACCACGCTCGACGGCAGCATCGTCACGCCGCTCGGCGACAGCCACATGCTGAGCGTCGGCGGCCAGTGGCGGCGCCAGAGCCTCGACATCGGCGGCATGCGCAACGGCAACCTGCCGCCGTTGCCGGACGGCTCGCCGGCGACCGGGCAGCTCATGGCCAAGGTCGACCAGTGGGCGCTCTTCGTCGAGGACGAGTGGAAGCTCACCGACAGCTTCGCGCTGACGGGCGGCGCGCGCTACGACGACAACTCGATCTTCGGCGGCCACGTCTCCCCGCGGCTCTACGCCAACTGGCAGGCCTCGGACAACTGGGCGATCAAGGGCGGCGTCGCCACGGGCTTCGTCGCGCCGACGATGCAGCAATACGTCCCCTATATCGGCAACGGCCAGCGCGGCGGCGCGACCACCTGGGGCAATCCGGACCTGCGGCCGGAAACCAGCCTCAACAAGGAAATCGGCATCTACTACGACAACCTCGACAACTTCTCGGCCAACGTCACCTATTTCCACACGGACTATAAGGACAAGATCGCCAACACCGGCTCGCGTTGCCTCAATGCGCCGAGCGGCCAGCCTTCGGACGTGAACGGCTGCTGGGTCGGGCCGGACGGGCGGCCGATGAGCGTCTATTTCAACGTCCCCAAGGCGACCATCCAGGGCGTGGAACTCGCCGCGCGCTGGACGATGACCGAGACGCTGGCGCTGAGCGGCAGCTATACCTATACGGACTCGAAGATGCAGACGGCGGGGATCAGCATCTACGGCTTCCCGCTCGACCAGGCCGACGGGCTGGCGCCCGTCCTTCAACGGCACCATCGGCCTCGTCATCCCGCACCTCTTCCGGCTGATGATCGGCCCGGCGCATCGTCTGCTGATCCCGTTTTCGGCGGCCGACGGGGCGCTGCTCGTCATGCTGGCCGACCTTGCGGCGCGCACGCTCGACCCGCCGTCGGAAATCCCCATCGGCGTCATCATGGGCTCGCTCGGCGGGCCGTTCTTCCTGTGGATGATCTATCGCAGCCGTCGCCTCGAATCTCCGCCTCATGATCGAGCTTCGCGACGTCACCGTCTCCATCGAGGGGCGCGACCTTCTCCACAAGGTCACCCTATCCTGCGCGCCGGGCTCGCTCACCGCGCTCGTCGGGCCGAACAGGGCGGGAAAATCCCGCTGCTCTCGGTCGTCGCCAGCGACCGGAAGACCGATGCCGGCGAGGTCCTGCTGAAAGGCGGCAGATCGGCCGCTACAGCGTGCACGCGCTGGCAGCTCCGCTCGGTCTTTCCGCAGGGCTCGGTCATCCGTTTCGGCTATACGGTGGAGGAGGTGGTGGCGATGGGCCGCGCCTTCCGCGACCTGCCGCCCGACGAGGACGAGGCGGCCGTGCTCGGGGCGCTGAGGACCTCGGAGGTCGAGCACATGGCCTTTCGCAACGCCCAGACGCTCTCCGGCGGCGAGCAGGCCCGCACCACCTTCGCCCGCGTCGTCGCGCAGGTCACCCCCATCGTGCTCCTCGACGAGCCGACCGCCGCCCTCGACCTTCGCCACCAGGAACGGGTTCTGGCCACCGCGAAGGCCATGGCGAAGGAAGGGGCGACGGTCGTCGCGGTGCTGCACGACCTCAACCTCGCCGCCGCCTTCGCCGACCGGGTGGTTTTGCTGAGCGACGGGGCATCGCCGGAAACGGCCCGCCGTGGGACGTGCTGCAACAGGAGCGCATCGAAACCGTTTACCGCCAGAGCATCCGGTGCGCGGCTGTCCCGTCGTCCTGACGACATAGAAGGAAGTTTTCCATGACCTGCACCCTTTACCGCGCCGATGTCGCGGCCACGCGCGCGCGAGCACGCCGCCGCCCGCCGCCAGCGCGAGGAGCGGATCGCCGCCGCCGAGGCCGGCGCGCCGCCGGTCTCCGCCCGCGATTTCCGCACCTCGGAGATCCACCGCACGTCCTATCTCTCCATCGGCCCTCGGCAGGGCAGCTTCCTCTACGGCGCGGCGCGGGCGAGCGGGGCGAGGACCATCGTCGAGTTCGGCAGCTCCTTCGGCATATCGACGATCTATCTCGCCGCCGCCGCTTGCGACAACGGCGGCACGGTGACCGGCTCGGAGTTCCATCGAAAAGGTGGAGAAGGCCGGCCGCAACCTTGCCGATGCCGGCCTTGCCGGCGTGGCGATGATCCGCGGCGGCGATGCGCGCGAGACGCTCGCCGATATCGAGGGGCCCATCGACCTCCTGTTCCTCGACGGCGCGAAGGAGCTCTACCTGCCGATGCTTTCGATGCTGGAGGACAGGCTGAAGCCCGGCGCGCTGGTCATCGCCGACAATGCCGACATGCTGGCGGAAGACGACGACTTCCTGCGCCATGTCGGCGCGGGGAGCGGCAGCGCTACGTCACCGCGCTCATCGGCTTCCACAAGGGCTTGATGAGCCATTCCCTTTTCCTCGGCTGAGCTTTCGCCAAGACGGCGGGGAGCGTGCCCTTTTCCCCGCCGGCAGGACCTGTTGTCCCGCCGAAAGGGCGATGGCCACCTGTACCGCAAGAACCGCACCATGGGCCTTTCCCTAACGGCCTGATCGCACCGCGAGGCCGCGGGGGCTTCCTCTTGCGGCTTACCCAACTTTACCCAAAGCGCGCGCTTCTTTCCCCCGGCGCTTCATCCCAGCGGATATCACCGATGCAGGTGGACCTGGGAGTGGAGCGGTTCGCCATTGAACAAACTGGCTGAACGCCAAGGGAGGATAGCATGCGCAATTCATTGGCTGCTTTGCGACGACGCGCGTCGCGTTGCGAAAGGGGTCCTGTTCGGCTCCGTGCTGCTGGCCACGACGGGGATGGCGACGGTCGCGGCGCGGGCCGAGGGCATCGACTGGCGCCAGTTCGAGGAACGGCGATCACCTGGGCCTACGACATTCACCCCTATGCGGACGCCCTGGCGGCCGAACTGCCCGAGTTCGAGAAGCTGACGGGCATCAAGGTCACGCCCGAACTCTATCCGGACGATTCCTACTGGAACAAGCTGACGATCCAGCTCACCCACGAAGTCCCCCGCCTGGGATGTGGTCGGAACCGGCATCCAGCCGGCCCGGGACCTGGCGCCCGGCGGCCTGCTCGAGCCGCTCGACCAATATCTCAACGATCCCAAGCTGACCGACGCCGGATACGATTACGAGGACTTCTTCCCGTCGCTGCGCGCCGCGCTCACCTGGGCGGTGGAGGACGGCAAGATCGTCGCCGGCGACGGCGGCCAGGTCTGGGCGATCCCGCACGCCTTCGAGAACATCCAGCTCTTTTACCGCAAGGACATCCTCGATAAGCACGGCATCGCCGTTCCCAAGACGCCGCAGGAGATGGGCGCGGCCTGCGAGGCGCTGAAGGCGGCCGATCCGGCGATCACGCCGCTCGGCGTGCGCGGCGTGCGCTTCTGGAGCAGCATCCATACCGCGGCCGTCTCGATCGCGCGCTCGTACGGAGTGAAGGACTTCGTCGAGAAGGACGGGGCCCTCGATACCGGGCTCGACTCCCCGGAATCGATCGCCTTCCACACGGACTATGTGGACATGATCAGGAAGTGTGCGGCCCCGTCTTTCGCCAACGACAACTGGTATCAGGTGGTCGACGGCATCTCTTCCGGCCGCACCGCCATGGCGATCGACTCCAACATGTTCGGCTTCTGGAACGACGTCGCGGGCCAGCCGGCCTCCGGCAAGATCGCCTTCGCACCGCCGCTTCGCGCGCCGAAGGCGCGGAGAACTTCGAATCCAACATCTGGATTTGGTCGCTGGCGATGAATGCCGCCTCCGAGAAGAAGGGCGCCGCCTGGCTCTTCATGCAATGGGCGACGTCCAAGCAGGTCGCGCTCGCGGGTGCGGTCGGCGGCAAACTCGTCAACCCGCCGCGCACCTCCACCTGGAACGACAAGGCGTGGCTCGACTACGCAGCCCAGCCCGAGTTCAACAATTTCGTCGAGAGCTTCAAGGCGACGCAGGACCGGGCCGCGCTGGCGTTCACGCCGCGCATCGGGTTCGGCGAGGCGATGAACGCCTGGGCCGTCGCCATACAGAAGATGGTGAACGTGGCGACGACGTGGAGGCGACCCTCAGATCGCTGGCCGACGAAATCCGCGCCGGTCTTTGAGGACGACGGGCGGCAGCCCGCTGCCGCCCTCCGACACCACGATGGAGAATATCACGATGGCACCTCTCGTTTCGAAGCCGGCGACGGCCGGGCAGACCGATGCGTTCGCAGGAAGCGCGAAGCGTGTCGATCGGTCGACGGCCTCTCCGACAGAAGGGTCGATTGGCTGAGCCTCGCCGTCATCGCCCCGGCCGTCCTGATCCTGGTCGGCTTCCTGCTGCTCTTCTTCTACGGCGTCTGGCAGTCGCTGACCGACCTGCGCCTCGGGCGGCCCGCCGTCGGGTTCGTCGGACCTCGCCAGGTATGCGGCGCTCGCAAGGAGCCAGGACTTCTGGAACAACGTGCGGGTGACGGTCACCTATGCCGTCTCGGCGGTCGTGCTGCAGGCGTTGCTCGGGCTCGCCATCGCCAAGCTGTTCGCCTCCGGCGTTTTCCTGGCGCGCCTGCTGCGGCCGATCATCCTCCTGCCGCTGGTTCTCCCGCCCATGAGCGTCGCGCTCATGTGGACGACGATGATGAACCGCAAAGCGGTGTCCTCAACTCTCTCTTCTCGCTCGTCGGGCTCGGCCCCTATGCCTGGATATCCGGATCCGGCGACGTCGCTACTCTCGGTCGTCCTCATCGACGTGTGGACATACACGCCCTTCTTCGCGCTCATCATCTTCGCGGGCCTCCAGGGCATAACCGACGACATTCTGGCGAAGCCGCCCGCATCAACGGCGCCAAGGCCTGGGCGACGTTCGCCAGGATCGAGCTGCCGCTCGTCGCCCCGTACATCCTCATCGCCGCCGTCTTCCAGCTGATCGGATCGATGAACCAGTTCGACATCATCTTCGGGACCACCCAGGGCGGCCCCGGCAATTCGACTGCGGCACTTTCGGTGCAGGCCTACCTGACGGCCTTCAGGAATCTCCCCTTCGGCCGGGGCGCGGCGCTCATGGTCGTCAACTGGCTCATCGTCGTCGTCGGCGCCTTCCTGATGGTCCGGGCCTGGCAGGCGGTCCGCCGCCGCGTCAACTGAGGAGGCAATGATGGACTTCACCCGCTCGCCCGCGACCACCCTCGTGCTCAACGCGCTCGTCGCGCTTTGCGCCCTCGTCCTCGCGTTCCCGCTCGTCTGGATCGTGATGATCTCCCTGAAGACCCAGACCGACGTCCATAGCTTGGCCGCCGACCTTCTTCTTCGCGCCGACGCTGGAAAACTTCCGCGTCCTCTTCGACGTCGCGCAGGCCGGCGCCGCGAGCTACGGCACGATCAAGGTCGACCCGCAAACCCGGTCGTCAACAGCATCGTCGTGGCTCTGGGCTCGATCGTGGTTTCCCTCGTCGCCGGCGTGCCGGCGGGCTACGTTCGCGCGGCGCGACATCCCCTTCAAGGAGGACATCGCCTTCTTCATCCTCGGCTTCGAGTTCGCGCCCGTGCTGCTGGTCGTCATCCCCCTGTTCAGCCTCTTCCAGGCGATGGGGCTCTACGACACTTACCTTGGCATGATCTGGGTTTACCAGGTCGTCACCGCTGCCGATGATCGTCTGGCTCAGCCGCTCCTATGGTGAGGATATCCCGAAGGACATCGAGGAGGCGGCCGCCATCGACGGGGCGAAGCCGGTCCGCGTGGTCCTCCATATCCTCGTGCTTCCATCTCCTCAAGCCCGGCCTGATCGGCGCGTCGCTGCTGGTTCTCCTGCTCGCCTGGCACAATTTCGCGCTCGGCCTGATGCTGAGCTCGACGAAGACTCCGGTCACCGTCGCCCTATTGAAGCTGCTCAATCCCGGCGTCCAGTTCTATCCGGTCATGGCGGCCGGGCTCGTCATCACCATGATCGTTCCCGGTCATCCTGATCGTCGTCGGGCAGCGCCATCTCGAGAACGCGGCCTTACCTTCGGAGCGGTCAAGTGAGCGACGCGCCCCTCATCTTTTTCGGCACGACCAATCTCGATCTCTGCTTCAACGTCGAGCGCCTGCCGACCCCGGGGAAAGCCTGATCGGCGCGCTCGCCTGGCATCCGGGCGGGAAGGGGGGCGAACCAGGCCGTCGCCGCCCGCGAGGCTCGGCCTGCGGCCGAAGCTCTTCACCCGCATCGGCGACGACGAGGCGGGCGGCGTCCTCATGGACTCGCTGCTGGGCGCGGGCGTCGTCACGGATGCGGTCCAGGTCGCCCGGGCCGAGGTGACCGGCTCCGCCCTCGTGATGGTCGGCGACGACGGCGCGGCAACATGATCGTCATCGATCCCGGCGCGAACGCCAACGTCACCGCCGATGTCATCGACGAGGTCGCGGCCCATATCCGATCCCGGTGCGATCCTCGTGGCCGAGATGGGATTGCCGGTCGAGGCCCTGGAGCGGCTCTTCGCCCTGAAGCGCACGCTGGGCTTCACGCTCGTCTTCAATCCCGCGCCCGTGCGGCAGGGGCTCTCCGCGCCGCCTGGTCGGAGGTGGACTATGTGACGCCGAACGGTCGGAGGCCTACGAGCTGACCGGGGTCGAGATCGTCTGCTCCAGGACGGCGGCGCAGGCCGCGAATGCGCTGCTCGCCCTCGGCCCGAAGGCCGCGCTGATCACGCTCGGCGAGCGCGGCGCCTTCTATTCGGACGGCGAGCAGTCGTTCCTGGTCCCGTCCTTTCCCGTCGTCGTGGTCGATACGACGGCGGC
Organism: Thauera sp. SDU_THAU2; assembly: GCF_038260575.1. NCBI lineage: Bacteria > Pseudomonadati > Pseudomonadota > Betaproteobacteria > Rhodocyclales > Zoogloeaceae > Thauera > Thauera sp. SDU_THAU2. Next base: position 52,876 of record NZ_JBBWUN010000001.1, read on the forward strand.
GGGCGATGCACGTTCAGCGGCGGCTTCGCCGCCGCGCTCGCGGCATGCCGGTCGACGCCGTCCGCTCCCGGGCGATGGCGGTCGCCGCCCTCTGCGTCACCCGGCGGGGCGCAGCCCTCCATGCCGACCGCGGCCGCGGTCGACAGATTCCTGAACGAACGAACCCTACTGGAGATAGAATGACATCCCCTCTCTTCTCAATGCCGGGCAAGACGGTGCTCGTGACCGGGGCCGGCGGCGGCATCGGCGCTGCGATCACGGCTGCCTTCCTCGCAGAAGCGGCGCGACCGTGATCGCGACCGACGCGAACCGGGAGGCGCTGGAGCGCGCGCTGGCGAAGGTCGAGGGCGGCGACTGGGCCGTCACCATGTCGATGGATGTCACGAGCGAAGCGGACATCGAGCGCGTGATGAATGCCGTCGCCGAGAGGTCCGAGCAGGCTCGACGTGCTCGTGAACAATGCCGGCATCAAATCGGCGGAATCATTGCTCGCCGGCGACAAGGCGAAGATCGACCGCACCATGGACATCAATTCCGGCGCCGTCCTCCTCTGCTCAAGCTCGTCGTCAACCGCTTCATGAAGCAGGGCGGGGCCGCATCGTCAATATCGGCTCGTCGCTTTCGTCCCAGGGAGCGGTGTTCAACTATCAGGCGGGCGGCGCCGATTATTGCTTCTCGAAGGCCGTCGTCCACGACCTGACGAAGCTCCTCGCCTATGAATGCGCACCCTATGGCATCAACGTGAACGGCGTCGCGCCGGGCATCATCGATACGCCGATGCACGGACGCCCGCGCGAGGAGACGGAAGCGCGTCATGCCGGCCGTATCCCGCTCGGCCGGGTGGGCGTGCCCGAGGATGTCGCCGGCATCGCGGTCTTCCCTTGCGAGCCCTGCTTCGGCTTACATCACCGGCCAGATCGTTCACGTCAATGGCGGGATGTTGATGAATGGCTGAGCATGCAAGCACGATGAACTGGCCCTCGGTCACGGGGATCGTCTCGGATCTCGACGGCGTCGTCTATCGGGGCAAGACCGCCATTCCCGACGCGGTCGAGGCCTTCCGCGCCTGGTGGGCCGCGGGCATTCCCTATTGCTTCGTCACGAACAACTCGACCCATACGGCCGAGGACGTCGTGGCCAAGCTCAACGGCTTCGGGCTGGAGGCGACGATGGAGAACGTCGTCACCTCGGCCGTCACGGCCGCGCAACTGATCCGCAGGAGCTACCCGGCGGGTACGCGCATCTACGTGATCGGCGCGCCGTCCCTCAGGAAGCGATCGCGGACGCCGAGCTCGAGATCACCGGGGAGGACCCCGCCGTGGTGATCATGGGCCTCGATCGCGAGATCACCCACGAGAAGCTGCGCATCGCGGTGGACGCCGTGCTGAAGGGCGCGGTGCTGATCGGCACGAACCCCGATCTGCTCCTGCCGATGCCGACCGGGTTCGAGCCCGCTGGCGATCGGCGACGGCGAGTTCGTCGTCTTCGTCGGCCCGTCGGGCTGCGGCAAGTCCACGCTCCTGCGCTCTGATCGCCGGGCTGGAGGACACGACCGGCGGCGACGATCGAGATCGACGGCAAGGACGGTGACCGGGGCGACCCCGGCAAAGCGCGGACTCGCCATGGTGTTCCAGTCCTACGCGCTCTACCCGCACATGACGGTCGAGGAACAACATCGCCTTCCGCCTGAAGATGGCGAAGCGGCCGCCGGCAGTGATCGAGAAGAAGGTGACGGGCGGCGCGCGCTGCTCAACCTCGCCACCTATCTCGACCGGCAAGTCCGGCGGCAGCTTTCCGGCGGCCAGCGCCAGCGCGTGGCGATCGGCCGCGCCATCGTGCGCGAGCCGACGGTCTTCCTCTTCGACGAGCCGCTGTCGAACCTCGACGCGGCGCTGCGCGGCACGATGCGCCTCGAGATCAGCGAGCTGCACCAGAGCCTGAAGACGACGATGATCTACGTCACCCACGACCAGGTCGAGGCCATGACCATGGCCGACAAGATCGTCGTGCTCAACGCCGGCAATATCGAGCAGGTCGGCTCGCCGCTCGACCTCTACAACCGGCCCGGCCAACCTGTTCGTCGCCGGCTTCATCGGCTCGCCGCGCATGAACTTC
>NZ_JBBWUN010000002.1:0-100415 GCF_038260575.1 Thauera sp. SDU_THAU2
CTTCGTTCAGTTTCAATTTGGGTGTTTAACCTTCGGATTCTATCGTGTTTCCCTAGTTTTCGCATTTATCGTGAAACGCTTTCGCGTTTTCGTGCGCCGCTTCAGCGCCGCTCGCGGCGACCTCGTTCAACACCGTCTATGTCGAGCACTTTCCCTTCACCGACCGCCTCTTCGAGGAAACCCCGGCGCTGGTGGACGGCCGCGCCGTGGCGATGGACCGTCCGGGGCATGGCCTGACCTTCCGCAAGGAGGCCTTCGAGGGCCTTCCGCATCGGATGAGGAGGCATGAACCGCATGAACGACAAGGAGGATCACATCGATGCAGCCGTTGGCCCGGCAAGAGCAGCCTCGGGAAGGCATGGCGCCGCACATGCGTGACGATCCCATCCTTTCGGTGCGAGACCTGAAGATCGACTTCGTCGGACCCGACGAGCCGAAGCGCGCCGTCGACGGCGTCTCCTTCGACCTCCGGCCCGGCGAGGTGGTGGCGCTGGTCGGCGAATCCGGGTCCGGCAAGTGGGTGACGTGCTGAACTCGGTGCTGAACCTCCTGCCCTATCCGGCGGCGCGGATCCGTCTCCGGCTCGGTGACTCTCGCCGGCCATGGCGATATCCTCGGTCTGCCGGCGACGCGGAGCTGCGCACCGTGCGCGGCAGCGACATCGGCATGATCTTCCAGGAGCCGATGACCTCGCTCAATCCGGTCCTGTCCATCGGAGCTGCCAGATCGGCGGAAGCGATCCGGCTGCATCGACCAGTGTCGCGACGGCGCCGCCGCGCGCAGGCCGTCGCCCTGCTGGAGCAGGTGGGCATCCCCGAGCCGCCGACCGCGCCTTCGGCCTATCCGCACGAGCTCTCCGGCGGCATGCGCCAGCGCGTGATGATCGCCATGGCGCTCGCCAACCGGCCGGAGCTCCTCGATCGCCGACGAGCCGACGACGGCGCTCGACGTGACCGTGCAGGCGCAGATCCTCGCGCTGCTCAAGGGCCATCCAGGCCGAGACCGGCATGCCGGCATGCTCTTCATCACCCACGATCTGGGCGTCGTCGCGGGAGGTCGCCGACCGGGTCGGCGTGATGTATGCGGGCAATCTGGTCGAGACCGCGGACGTGCACGCGATATTCGCCGCCCCGCGCCATCCCTATACCGCGGGCCTGCTGGCCAGCCGGCCGAGCATCGGTTCCGACGACAGGCTGGAGCCGATCGGCGAGCAGCCGCCGCGCGCCGGCGCCGAGAGGAAAGGCTGCGCCTTCCGGCCGCGCTGCGCTCTCAGCGGGGGGCCGCTCCGAGTACGCGGAGCGGACGCGCCGCAGCTTAAATCCGTGGGCGCCGCCCATCTGGCGCGTGCCATTTCAGCCACGGGAATGTCGTCCGGAACGGGCCAGACCGATATGAACGCGGCCGACCAGACGCCGGTACAGAACCGGGAAATCCCTGCGCGTGAAAGAGCTTGCGAAACACTTCCGCTCGCATTCGGGCCTCTTCGCGGCAAGGCGCGGAGGCGGTGCCGTGCCGTAGAGCGGCGTGGGAGCTTCTCGCTCGCCGCCGGCGAGACGCTCGGCATCGTCGGGGAGTCGGGTTCCGGGAAATCGACCCTTGCGCGCACGCTCGTCGGATTGCAGCGCCCCACCGGCGACCGCGTCCAGTTCATGGGCGAGGAGATCAGCGGGCTGGGGCCGCGGCAAGTGCGCCGCGTCTGGCGCGACCATGCAGTTCGTGTTCCAGGACCCCTATGCCTCTCTGGATCCCAGGATGCGGGTATCGGAGCTTGTCGGCGAACCGCTGCGCATCCACGGAACGCTCGACCGGGCGGCGCAAAGGACGGAGGTCGCGCGCCTGCTCGATCTCGTCGGGCTGGCGCCGGACCATGCCGACCGCTTTCCGCACCAGTTCTCCGGCGGGCAGCGCCAACGCGTCGGCATCGCGCGGGCGCTGGCGCTGAAGCCAGCTCGTCGTGCTCGACGAGCCCCTCTCCGCGCATGACGTCTCGGTGCAGGCCCAGATCGTCAACCTCCTGCGCGACCTGCAGCGGACCATCGGCCTCTCCTATATATTCATCGCCCATGATCTCGCCACGGTGCGCCACATGGCGCCCAGGGTCGCGGTGATGTATCTCGGCCGCATCGTGGAGATAGGGCCGCGCGAGCGCATCTACGGAGCGCCGTCGCATCCGCATACCCAGGCGCTGCTGTCGGCCGTGCCCATTGCCAATCCGGCGCGCCGGGAACGCCGCCGCCCGCATCATCCTGCGCGGCGAGCCGCCTAGCCCGGCCAATCCGCCGAGCGGCTGTCGTTTCCGCACGCGCTGCTTCATGGCCGGGCGATCTGCACCCGGCAGGAGCCGCCGGTCCAGGGATGTCGGCGGCGGCGTGGAAACTTCGACCTGTCATTTCGCGGCGCCGGCGCAGCCTGCCCGGCCCGTTCTAGGAGTGTCTGATGCTTGAGCTCAATACCTTCTCGATCGTCGCGCGCTGCGCAAACCAGCATGATGGGCGTCAGCGTCTCGACCGCGATGCCGGCCGTCGGTTCCAATTGTCCGCATGCCAGGGCCGGGGTCAGGCTGATCGCGACGCAATCTGGGTCAATCCCTATCTCGGCCTCGACGGGATACGCCTCCTGTCCGAGGGCTTTTCAGCCGGCGACACGCTGGAGCGGCTGCTGGCCGACGACGGGGCGCTCGCGGCGCCAGATCGGCATCGTCGACGCGCAGCACCACAGCGCCGTCCATAGCGGGCCGGACTGCACGCCCTGGTTCGGGCACCGGCGGGAGCCGGGCTATGCGGTCCAGGGCAACATGCTGACCGGCCCCGAGACGATAGAGGCGATGGAGGCGGCTTTCCTGTCCTGCGACGGGGACCTACCCGCGCGCGCGGCTTATGCGCGCGCTGGAAGCCGGCCAGGCCCACGGCGGCGACTTGCGCGGCAGCAATCCGGCCGCGCTCTGCGTCGTCGACAGGAGGAGTATCCCCATGTCGACCTCAAGGATCGACGAGCATACGGAGCCGGTGGCCAATTGCGGCGCGTGTTCGAGATCGCCAAGCGCCAGCTCCTTCCCTTCATGCGGACCTTTCCGACGCGCTCGAATCCGCTCGGATGCACGGACGACGCGGTCATGGCGATGGTCGCCAAAAGCCCGGGCGAGCGCGGCGGATGACCTCTCCATCCCCCTCCCCCATGAAAGACGTTGGATTGCCCGATATGACGATGCTTCCCGCGATATTGGAACAGGCCGTCCGGCTGAGACGGCACCTGCATGCCATGCCGGAACTCTCCGGCGAGGAACGACGGACCGCCGACGAAGTATGCCGCCGTCTCGCGCAGATGGGCATCGCCTTCGAGAGGGACATCGGCAGGCACGGCGTCGTCGCGACGATCCACCGAGGACAGGGACCGCGCTCTGTGGGCCTGCGCTGCGAGCTCGATGCGCTGCCGATCCTCGAATGTGCGCATATTCCCCATGCCTCGCAAAATCCGGGGGTCATGCATGCCTGCGGCCATGACGGCCACTGGCCGCGTTGCTGGGAGCCGCGGCATTGCTGCAATGTTCGAACAGATGGGAAGACACGGTCCGCCTGATCTTCCAGCCGGCCGAGGAAACCGGCAGCGGCGCGCGCGATGATCGAGGACGGGATGCTGGAGCGCTTCCCCTGCCAGCGGATTTACGCTTTCCACAACTATCCCGGCCTCGATCTCGCTTCGATCGCCGTTCCACCAAGGTCCTGTCGCTGTGGCGGGCAACCAGCTCGCGATCACCGTCCGGGGCGCGTCCTCGCATGCCGCAATGCCGCATCTGGCGCGCGATCCGGTGATCGCGACCGGCCATCTGCTGGTGGCACTGCAGGCGATCGTCTCGCGCGAAATCGCCCCGGGAACGCCGCTACCCTCTCCTGACCACGCTCAGGGGCGGGACCGTCGCGAACCAGATTCCCGACCTCATCGAGATCGGCGGCACGCTGCGCACCTTCAGCCAGGCCGAGCGGCAGGCGGCGCTCGATGCCGTGGGCGTCAGTGCGCGGGGCTCGCGGCCGCCTTCAATGTCGATATCCTTGTTTGCGACAGCGTGACGAGCAATCCTGTCGTCCAATACGCCGTACGAGCGAGATCTCTCGCGCAAGGCCGCGCTGGAAACGGGCGCCATCCTGTCGAACGACATGCGGCCGAGCATGATCGGCGATTTCGCCGAGTTCCTCGCTCACATGCCCGGCGCCTATGTGTGGATCGGCAACGGGCCGGCCGGCGATGCCGGCGCCTTCCATCAAGGGCGCTACGATTTCGACGACCGCGTGCTGGCCACCGCGGTGCCGTGGCTGGCGCGGATCGCGATCCTCTCTCTCGACGGAAAAAGCCCTTCCGGTGACGGCCCGCTCCATGACGTATCTGGCCTGCCTTCAGACAGTGCGATGCGATGATCTTGTCGGAGAGTGCGATTTACGAAGCCGTACAGGCAGGCTTCGGTCGTGTTCACGGAATGCGGTGATAAGAGGATGCCGGTGCTGCGTGCCTGTCGCCGTGAGGCGATACCATCACTGCCGCATATTCGCTGGCGTCGCCAGCAACATCCCAGGCAGTCTAGGGTCAAAACCTAATCAGCCTATTGATGCGTCATAGCAAATCAGATTCTCGCATGCGTAGGCATGACGGAGGCGCTGATGAGCGGGCTTTTCTGGTTAAGCGACGATGCGTGGGTGGTGCTTGAGCCGCATCTGCCGACGAACCAACCCGGCGCTCATCGCACGGATGACCGCCGGGTCATCAGCGGCATCATTCACGTGCTGCGCTCGGGTTGTCGGTGGCAGGACTGTCCTGCCTGCTACGGGCCGCCAACAACAATTTACAACCGTTTCCATCGATGGTCGGCGCGCGGAATATGGCGGCGACTGTTCGATGCCCTGGTGCAAACGAACGATCGGGATATTCACATGATTGACAGCACCACGGCCAAGGCCCATCGATCGGCAGCGGGTGGAAAAGGGGGCGGATGGCGAGGCAATCGGCCGCTCGCGAGGCGGCAGATCGACAAAAATCCATGCTGTTGTCGATAGTCGCGGCCGTCCTCTCGCGCTCAAGATAACACCAGGGCAGCGGGGTGACGCCCCCATTGCCGTACCGCTGATCGCAACCCTGCCACCCAGCCGTCTATGCGCTGCCGACGCCGCCTATGACAGCAATGCTCTGCGCACGTTTCTCATCGCGCGCGGCACCGAGCCGGTGATCCCGAACGATCCAACACGAAAGCATATCCAGCCCTTGATGCTGAAGCCTACAAACGCAGGAACATCATCGAACGCACGTTCTGCCGCATGAAAGACTGGAGGCGCGTCGCCACCCGATACGACAAGCTGGCAACCAATTTCGCAGCAACCTGCCACATAGCGGCAATCTGCATGTGGGGGATATGATTGAGTCTCGACCTAATCCGGTTCATATCCTGCGGCTGCTAAATCGAAGTTTGCGCATTCGGCTGGGGTGAAGAGTTCGACGATGGAACTTGCGGCGTTCCAGAGAGCGGAGATGGTTCGCTCGGCCCTTGCCCGCATCAACGCCTTGAGCTTTGCGAATGCGTTCTCGATGGGGTTGAAGTCGGGACTGTAAGGCGGCAGGTAGAGCAGGCTCGCGCACGCCGCTTCGATGGCGTCGCGCACACCGGCGGCCTTGTGGGCGGGCAGATTATCCATGATGACGACATCGCCGTGCGCAAGGGACGGGACCAGAACCTGCTCGACATAGGCGCGGAACACGTTGCCGTTCATGGCGCCGTCGTAGACGACGGGAGCGGTCATGCCGGACAGCCTGAGTGCGCCAGTGAAAGTGGTGGTCTTCCAATGGCCGTGCGGCATCGGCGCGACCAGCGCTCACCGCAGGGCGAACGGCCGCGCAAGCGGCGCGCCATCCTGGTCGACAGGCCAGTCTCATCGATGAAGACCAGCCTGGCCGGATCGAGATCAGGTTGGCTGTCGAACCAGGCGCGACCGCTTCAGGATGTCGGGGCGGTCCTGCTCCAGTGCATGGGCGGACTTTTTTGAATGTCCACCCGTGCCTGCCAAGCCAGTCGCTCAAGGTGCTTCGGCCGATACGCATAGAGCGCTCCGTATCGAGACGCCCGACCATCTCGTTGAGCGTGATGTCCATGCGTTCCTCGATCATCCCGACGATGAAGTCCTCATATCCGTCGAGGGCGTGGTTCGCGCCGCCGTCCCTGGGGGCGCGGTGTCAGTTCGCCGGCCTTCGCCCGCGCGATCCAGCGGATGTCGCTCGGCACGCCCCAACGCCGAACGGTCGCCGCCGCCTGTCGCAGCGGGAGTGCCCCACCATCGTCGACAGCTTTCGAGACACGCAACCGCCAATCATCACCGAGGGTGCTCTGGCCATCACACCAACCTCCGTCAAAGCGGGTGGGGAATCAGAAAACAGCAACGATCGGTGCAGCTGATAGCGGACGGGCTCTGAAGCGGTTGCTATGTCGGACCCAGTAAGCCACGTTCGAGGTCGGCAAAGTCGGAAGCTTTGTCGGCCTTTTCAGACCACGGATACAACGTCTGACGACCTGCTCATCATAGCCAGCCGTAGAGACGAAGTACCCACACCCAAAGTGATAACCCTTGGCGCCGTTTGCGGGCATATTTGTTGGCCACGTAAGGTAACCGCGATTTTTGGGTCACCTATGAATCGGGGGGAGCGCTTAGGCAGGTTGTGTCCACAAGCAACGTAATGGACACAATGCGATGGATGATGTTATCGAGCCGCGGCTATTGCGGGTATTGCATGCTGGTCGCGGCGGGAAACGCGAGTTTGATCCGGCGTCGAAAGCCAGGCTGTTGGAAGCCTGCCTGACGCCTGGGGTTTCGATATCGAAACTGGCGCTTGAGAACGGTATCAATGCGAATCTGCTACGGACGTGGATCCGCAAGCATCGCAAGTTGAAGGCGCCGGTTTTGGCCGGGCCTGCGCCGCCGGCGGAAGTGTCGATGTTTATTCCGGTCGCAGAGGCACGGGCTGAGCGCATTGCCGATGACGATCGCAAACCGAGAGGTTTGGGCGATCCACCGACGGAACGGCGGGAACGATCGATTATTGCCGCCGGCGATGGCGCGGTATCCGGGCTGAGAGCTAGGGTCACGCTGCCGAACGGTGTCACGCTGTCGGTGGATCTGACCGACGCGTCCATGGTGGCTGCCATGATCGGAGCTTTGGGCAATGTTCCGTCTGTCGGCTGATGTGCGGGTTTATCTTCATCGCGATCCCATCGACTTCCGCGCCGGGATCGACAGTCTGGCGATCCTGGTCGAGCAGTCGATGGGTCTCAATCCGTTCGAGCGGGCGGTATTTGCTTTCTGCAATCGGCGCCGGGATCGGGTGAAGCTTTTGTTTTTTGATCGGTCCGGCTTCGTCTTGATCCTGCGTCGCCTGGAAGAGGACCGGTTTTACTGGCCAAATCGCCGTGACGCCGTGGCACATCTGACGACCGAACAGCTTCACTGGCTTCTCGACGGCATCGACATCGAAGCTGTGTCCCGACACCCTTTGCGGCAGTACGCCAGTGCCGGGGCACAGGTTCCTGCGCACTTCGATACGCCCATGCTGCCCGAGCGGTCTTCGGGATAGGCGTGGCCAAAAATCGTTGACGTCGGTGAGGTGTTCCGATTCAAAACTGGAATGACTCGTACGAATCCTCCTGATGTCGAAGCTTTGCTGGCACAGCTTGCGGCGAACGCGGCTGAAATCGCGGCGTTGAAGGCGCGCGTCAGCACGCTGGAGGAAGAATTGCGGCTGGCGCAGCAGCACCGCTTTGGGCCCAGCAGCGAAAAGCATATGGATCGCCTGTTCAACGAGGCGGAACAGGCTGCCGGGTCCGACCCTGATATCGATGGCGATTTTGACGCCGGCATTGACGGTCTCGACACCGTCGACCTTCCCGACACAGGCCTGCCGGAGCTGGACAAGCCTGAGGGCAGCAAGCGAGGCCGCCGGCCTCTTCCAGCCGATCTTCCGCGCGAGCGTGTCGAATACGACCTGCCGGAAGATGGAAAACTGTGCCCGTGCTGCCGAAACCCGCTTCACCGGATGGGCGAGGCGATGAGCGAGCAGCTGCATATCGAGATCAAGGCGAAAGTGCTGCAGAACGTCCGGTTCAAATACGCCTGCCGCCATTGCGACCGGACCGGCATCAAGACACCGATGGTGCTTGCGCCCATGCCAGCCCAGCCTTTGCCGGGGAGCGTGGCAACGCCGGCGACCTTGGCGCTGATGCTGGCCAACAAATATGTCGACGGCACACCGATCTATCGCCTGTCGCAGGCCCTTGGCCGTGCCAACGTATCTCTCAGCCGCGGGGCAATCGCCAACTGGGTGATCCGGTCGAGCCAGTTGCATCTTGAGCGTATCTACGATGCCATGAAGGAGAAACTTCGGCTGCAGCCGCTGATCCACGGCGACGAGACCTTCGTCCAGGTCCTGAAAGAGGAAGGCCGGCAGGCGCAGGATACATCTTACATGTGGGCATATCGCAGCGGCCAGGACAGCGAGGAACCGATCGTGCTGTTCGACTATCAGCCCGGCCGTGGCCAGAAATACCCGCAAGCCTTCCTCGGGGATTATCGCGGCCTGCTCATGAGTGACGGCTATGAGGCCTGGCGAACGATCAAGGGCGCCACTCATTATGGCTGCATGGCGCATGCGCGCCGAAAATTTACCGACGCGCTCAAGGCTATGAAGAAACCAGGCGGACCGCCGCTTCAGGCACTGGCCTTCTTCGAGGCGCTCTACAAGGTGGAGCGGCTGGCGCGGGAAACCGACGTGACCAAGGGTGAGACGCGTGCCGATCTTACCCGACGGCTCCGTCAGACGCATAGCCTTCCAGTGTTAGCGGCGCTCAGGAAATGGCTCGACGACATTGCCCCCAAGGTGCTGCCCAAGGGCAAGCTTGGCAAGGCCATCTCCTATACTCGCAACCAGTGGGATTACCTGATCCGCTATGTCGAAAACGGACACGCGCCGATCGACAACAACCTGCTTGAGCGCGACATCAGGCCGTTTTGCACCGGACGCAATAGCTGGCTGTTCAGCGATACGCCTGCCGGTGCCAAAGCCAGCGCCGTCGTTTACAGCCTCATGCTGACCTGCCGTGCCTGCGGTATCGATCCATACGTCTGGCTGCGCTTCGTTCTCACCGAACTGCCGCAGCGCCCGGCTGAGGACGACATTACCGACTTGCTACCCTTCAACTTCGCCAAGGCTCAGGTCGCACCATGATGCGACGGTAGCATCGCGCTTGTGTCCATAACCTCCATGATGGACACAAGCCGACCCAACCTCATCCAACGGCAGGACCTGAAAATCGCGCTTACCACGTAAGTGGCCGTCTTGCCTTTCAAAAAGCCGACAATGGATGACACCGAGTATTTCGGCGGGATCGATATCAGCATGTGCACATGGTCGGGCATCAAGTGCCCTTCCCTGATTTCACACCCCTTTTGTCGAGCAAAAGTGTGCAGCAGATCACCAAGCTCACGCCTTGCGTCCCCGTAAAGGCGTTTCGTTCGGTACTTACTCGCGAAGACCACATGATATTTGCAGTCCCATGTGGAGTACGATTGTGATCGTTCGTCCATAAAACCTCCGTTCTATGTCTCGGCCAATCTAACGGTCCAAGCGCGGAGGTCTCTCAATCACTATGTAGAACGCGTCCAGTCCTCCACCGAAGGTGGAGGTTTATTTATTCCATAAAAATCGTCGGTCTCGTGACAGCACTCGCCGACGGTACGGATAGTACGGCCGAAACCGAACCGACATGATTCCTTCGACGCCGCTGCACCCGTCGTCTCGACCACAGGCCGTCTTGTGCGTCAGGAATGGCCGATGAACGGCTTCTCGTGAATGAAGCTGCCGCTTTCCAGCGTGTCGAGGATGAAGGTGGCGACCTCGTTGCGGGTGATCGACCGCAATTGCAGATCCGGCGGAATATCCGTGCAAACGCGCCAGGATCCTGCGCCAGCCTTCGACGTGAACGGGCGCCGGCCGAACGATGGTCCAGTCAAGGCCGGACCGTTCGATGATCGCCCCCTGCCGATCCTTGTCCACATATCGATTGCGGATGAACAGCGGATAGACGATCCGGTTATAGAACCATCCGTCATGGCCCCGTGTCTCGCCCGCGCCGATGCCGGTGATCGCGATGAGGCGCGCGATGCCGACTTCCTGCCGGACAGGCGTTTGAGGAACTGCGACGACATTTAGATCCGATGCTGGATTACTTTCTAAACCGGGAACCATTACCAGCGCATACGGAACAACTGATTTAGCCATATTCGCACCCTCCCGGCGACTGAAAGGGCATTTCGGCGCTCAATGCGGCCGACGAGGTCAAGCAGATCGGCCCGCCCAATCTTGTAGATGGAGACGTTGCCGATCATCGGCAGGACATCTTTTTTGAAGACGCGCTTCATGACGGTCAGCGTCGTCTGGCGCCCTTCCTTGAGTTCATAGCCCCGGAATTCGAGCCATTTCTCATAGATAGTTTTGAAAGTACTCTCGCTCGCCAGTCGAGCGGCGCATCGCCTTTGCTTGCGATCCGACTTGGGATTCACACCTCTGGTCAGCATAGCCCTCGCCTCATCCTTGAGGGCACGAGCTTCGCGAAGGCTGACTTCAGGATAAGTGCCGAGCGACATACGCTTCTGCTTATCGAGTCAGTAGTAGCGAAAATACCACGATTTTCCGCCTTGTGCGGACACAGCGAGCGACAGCCCGTCAAAAGTCGGGGAGCGTGTAATCCTTGCCCGTAAGCTTTGCCTGCCGGACCGACGTGTCGGTAAGAACCATGGTGCTGTCTCCTGAGCTATGAGTCAGGGTCAGAATTCGATTCGTTTCGCCGCTCCACCAGCATCAAACCGGAACCAGCAGCGTCCCTAAAGAAATGGACTTAAAAGTCCTGGCTGCATATGGCTTCCGGCGGATTTCACTGGACGCTGCGAAGTCAATTGTCTTTCCATTTCAATGATTTATGGACGCCGCTGGATTTCCTTGGAACTGGTTTTTGGAGCGGGTGGCGGGAATCGAACCCGCGCGTTCAGCTTGGGAAGCTGACAGGCTACCAGTACATCATACCCGCAGGGTGCCGTGGGCGGCAGTCATTCAACAGTTCGGGCGGGCTGTCAAGCGGTCCTCTTCCGGCGGGCGTCAGCCAGCGCGGAAATGCTTGGAGAGCTTCAGGCCCTGAGCCTGGTAGTTCGAGCCGAGGCCGGAGCCGTAGAGGCCTTCGGGGACGCCCAGCATGTGCTCGTAGACCAGGCGGCCGACGATCTGGCCGTGTTCGAGGATGAAGGGCACCTCGTGGCTGCGCACCTCCAGCACGGCGCGGCTGCCGGAGCCGCCGGCGGGCGCATGGCCGAAGCCGGGATCGAAGAAGCCGGCATAGTGGACGCGGAACTCGCCGACCAGCGGATCGAAGGGCGTCATCTCCGCGGCATAGAGCGGCGGCACATGCACGGCCTCGCGCGAGACCAGGATGTAGAACTCGTCCGGATCGAGGATCAGTTCGTTGCGGCCGCGGCTGAAAAGCGGCTCCCAGAAATCGAAGACGTCGTGCTGGTTCTTGCGGTCGACGTCGACGACCGAGGTGTGGTGCTTGCCGCGATAGCCGACGAGACCGTCCGGCCCCGTCCCCTTGAGGTCGATCGACAGCGCGATGCCGCCGCCGGACACGTTCGGCGTCTCGCTGGCGACGAGCGTGTCGGTGCCGTGCAGCGCCTGGAAGCTCCGCCTCGCCGAGCATCGCGTTGCCCTTGCGGAAGCGGATCTGCGACAGGCGCGAGCCGCGGCGCACGACGATCGGGAAGGTGCGCGGCGAGATTTCCAGATAGAGCGGGCCGGAATAGCCGGCCGGGATCTTGTCGAATTCCTGCGCCCGGTCGGTGATGACGCGGGTGAAGATGTCGAGCCGGCCGGTGGAGCTTTTCGGATTGGCCGATGCGGCGAGCTCCGCCGGCAGGTCGAGGCTTTCCATCAGCGGCACGATATAGACGCAGCCGGTCTCCAGCACCGCGCCTTCCGAAAGGTCGATGACGTGCAGCTTCAGCCGGTCGAGCTTGTCGGCGACGAGATGGGCCGGGCCGGGCAGGAAGCTGGCGCGCACGCGGAATGCCTTGGCGCCGAGGCGCAGGTCGAGGCTCGCAGGCTGGACCTGGTCGGCGTCGAGCGCCGCCTCGCTCTTCAGCCGGCCGGCGTCGAACAAGCCGCGAATGGCGTGGTCCGCCAGAATGCCCGTGTCGCGCGTCGCAGAAGCCATGATCGTCCCATTCCGTCAGAATGGCCAGACAAAACCAAATGCGGGCAATTGACGCAAGCGCGCCGGCGCAGTAATAGCGGGTTTATCCCGTGGTGATTTGGCCGGCCGGCTTGCAGCCACGTAAAACAAGTAGCTAAAAAGGCCGGGTATCGAACCGGCCTGCTTTCGCGGCCGGTTTTTTTGTTTTGAAGGCGACGATGAACATGAGCAAGTCCTGGCGCCCGGCCACCCAACTCGTTCACGGCGGAACCACCCGCTCCCAGCACGGCGAAACCGCCGAGGCGATCTTCCTCACGCAGGGCTTCGTCTATGACACGTCGGCGGCCGCCGAAGCCCGCTTCAAGGGCGAGACGGACGGCTTCATCTACGCCCGCTACGGCAGCCCGACCAACGACATGTTCGAAAAGCGCATGTGCATGCTGGAAGGCGCCGAGGACGCGCGTGCCACGGCCTCCGGCATGGCCGCCGTCTCCGCCGCCATCCTCTGCCAGTTGAAGGCAGGCGACCATATCGTCGCCGCGCGCGCCCTCTTCGGCTCCTGCCGCTGGGTGGTCGAGACGCTGGCGCCGAAATACGGGATCGAATGCACGCTGATCGACGGCCGCGACCTCGCCAACTGGGAAGGCGCCGTCCGCAAGAACACCAGGGTCTTCTTCCTCGAAAGCCCGACCAACCCGACGCTGGAGGTGATCGACATCGCCGGCGTCGCGCGGCTCGCCAACCAGATCGGCGCCAAGGTCGTCGTCGACAACGTCTTCGCCACGCCCCTCTTCCAGAAGCCGCTGGAGCTCGGCGCGCATGTCGTCGTCTATTCCGCGACGAAGCATATCGACGGGCAGGGACGCTGCCTCGGCGGCGTGGTGCTCCGACAAGGCGTGGATCGACGAGAACCTGCACGACTACTTCCGCCATACCGGCCCGGCCATGTCGCCCTTCAATGCCTGGACGCTGCTGAAGGGCATCGAGACGCTGCCGCTGCGCGTCGAGCAGCAGACCGAGAATGCGAGCCGCATCGCGGATTTCCTCGCGGACCAGGGCCAGGTCGCCCGCGTGATCTATCCGGGGCGCGAGGACCATCCGCAGGCCGATATCATCGCCCGGCAGATGACGGGCGGCTCAACGCTCGTCTGCTTCGAGCTCAAGGGCGGCAAGGAAGCGGCATTCGCGCTGCAGGACGCGCTGGAAGTGGTGAAGATCTCCAACAATCTCGGCGACGCCAAGAGCCTCATCACCCATCCGGCGACGACGACGCACAAGAACCTGACGGACGAGGCGCGCGCCGAGCTCGGCATTTCCGCCGGCACCGTGCGCTTTTCCGCGGGGATCGAGGACGGCGAGGACCTGATCGAGGATTTCGCCCGCGCGCTTGCCCGGGTCACAGCGTGAGCCGAACGGGCCTTGCCGGATTTACCATAGCGCCGGCCGCGAACGCGGCCGGCGCTTATTTGTCTGTTCTTGACGAAGCCGCTTCCTGTAGAATAGCGAAGAGCTAATCAGTTCAAGGCTTTCCCATGTATCGAGCGCTGACCCGCGATATCGAAGTGACTGTAGAGCCCTATTATCTGGCCGATCAGTCCGATCCGGACGACAATCGATATGTCTGGGGTTATCGGGTCGTCATTTCCAATCATTCCGACCTCGTCGTCCGCCTGATGACGCGCTACTGGCACATCACCGACCAGAACGGACAGGTGGACGAGGTCGCGGGGCCCGGCGTCATCGGCGAGCAGCCGGTGCTGCGACCCGGCGACACCTACGAATATTCGTCGGGATGCCCGCTGGAGACCCCCGTCCGGCATCATGTTCGGCCGCTACCACATGGAGGCGGACAATGGCGAGGCCTTCGACGTCGCCATTCCCGCCTTCTCCCTCGACACGCCCGGGCAGGTACGAGTGCTGAACTGGAGAGGTAGCGCGGCTTTACGCCGGCAGCACTTCCGCCGCCTCGAAGCGATAGGTCGTCGAGCAGAACTCGCAGGTCACGGCGATCTCGTTTTCCGCGTCCGCGCTCGCCTCGATCTCCTCGCGGCTGAGGCCCGAGAGCACGCCCTTCAGTTTCTCGCGCGAGCAGGAGCAGCGGTCGAAGACGCGCTGCGGCGGATAGACCCGCACGCCGCGCTCGTGGAACAGCCGGAACAGCAGCCGCTCCGTGCCGACGTTCGGATCGGTCAGCTCGTCCGCGTCGATCGCCTCGACCATCGCCTTGGCCTCGGCCCAATGATCGTCGTCGGCGATCGCGTGGCCTGCCTCCTCGCCGTCGCCGCCCGGCAGGTCGGCCTGCCGCATCCGCTCCGAGGCGGGGGGCAGGAACTGCGCCACCATGCCGCCGGCGCGCCAGCGATGGCGGGCCTTGCCCTTCTCGTCGCGGTCGAAGAGCTCGGCGACGCCGAGGCGCACTTTTGGTCGGAATCTGCTCCGACTGGCGGAAATAGACGCCGGCGATGTCCTCCAGCGTATGGCCGTCGAGGGGCACGATGCCCTGGTAGCGCTGGGTATGCTGGCCCTGGTCGATGGTGAAGGCGAGGACGCCCTTGCCGAGCAGCTCATGCGAGGCGGTGCGGCCTTCCGCGACCGCCGCGTCGAGCGCGGCACTGTCGAAGCGGGCATAGGCGCGCACGTTCTCCGGCGCGGAGAAATCCGCGACGAGGAGATCGACCGGCCCGTCGCCCTTGGTCTGGACAATCAGCTTGCCCTCGAACTTGAGCGAGGTGCCGAGCAGCACCGTCAGCGTGATCGCCTCGGCCAGCAGCCGGGCGACCGGCAGCGGATAATCGTGCCGTCCGAGGATGCCGTCCAGCATGGGGCCGAGCTGGACGGCGCGACCGCGCACGTCCAGGCCCTCGACCTGGAACGGCAGGACATGATCGTCGCCGGCGAATCCGGGCTCGCCGAGTTTGGGGACATTCTCAGCCATCGTCATCTGCTCCTTGCACGCCTGCGTGTCGCCGGGGCCAATCCGGCCCGGCCCCGCACCCGTCAGGCGTTCCACCTTGATTTCGCGCGTCGCGCCGCCCGGATCATTCCATACCGGGCGGGCATGCGCCAGAGACAGGCGCCTTGCGGCGCCCTGCGATGGCCCCTAGATCGTGATGGCCCGCGCCCTTTTCAAGGACAGCTCAGACGATGCCGAAGCACCAGGCCAGAATGGATTTCTCGCGCATGCAGGCGGTTTTCCGCCTCGTCGAAGACGACGGACTGGGGACCGTCGATCACCTCGTCGGTCACCTCCTCGCCGCGATGCGCCGGCAGGCAATGCATGAAGAGCGCATCCCTTGTCCGCGCGCGCCATCAGCGCGGCGTTGACCTGGTAGGGCTGGAAGATGTTGTGGCCGCGGGCACGGTGCTCCTGGTTCATGGAGACCCAGGTATCGGTGACGATCATGTCCGCGCCGGCGGGCGTCGCCTCGGGATCGACGGCCGAGCAGGATCTCGCCGCCATTGTCGCGCGCCCAGTTGAGGATGCGGTCGTCGGGCTCCGAGCCGAGCGGCACCGCCATCTTCATCGTATAGCCGAAGCGGGCGGAGCCTCGACGAAGGAATGGAGGACGTTGTTGCCGTCGCCCATCCAGGCGAAGGTGCGGCCCTTCGTCGAGCCGCGATGCTCCTCGAAGGTCATGATGTCGGCCATGATCTGGCAGGGATGGGTGAGGTCCGTCAGCGCGTTGATGACCGGCACGGTCGCATGCTCGGCCAGCTCCAGCAGACGGGCGTGATCGGTGGTGCGGATCATGATGGCGTCGACATAGCGCGACAGCACCTTGGCCGTGTCGCCGATGGTCTCGGCGCGGCCGAGCTGCATTTCGTTCCAGGCCGAGAGGAACAGCGTCTCGCCGCCGAGCTGGCGCATGCCGACGTCGAAGGAGACGCGGGTTCGCGTTGAGGGTTTCTCGAAGATCATGGCGAGCATCTTGCCGGCGAGCGGCTTTGCTTCGGTGCCGGCCTTGCAGGCCGCCTTGCGTCCGTGCATCGTCCATGATGGCGCGGAGATCGCCTTCCGTCACGGCGGAAAGATCGAGAAAATGCTTGGCCATGATATGTCCTGTCTGTCCCAGTCCCCTGAAGCTCAGGCCGCCCTGGTGGCGGCCGTCAGTTTTTCCGCCGCCCGCTCGATGCGCGCAAGCCCCTCGCGCGCCTCCTCCGCCGTGACCGTCAGGGGGCGGCAGGAGCCGCAGGACGTTGTCGCCGGCCGGCACCGCGAGCAGCTTTTCGGCGCGCACCGCCTTGAGCAGCTCGCCAGCCGGGATCCTCGCCTTGATGCCCAGCAGCAGACCCTCGCCGCGAATGTCCTCGATGACCTCCGGGAAACGGTCCTTGAGCGCGGCGAGCCCCTGGCGGGAAGACGAGCGCGACGTCGCGTACATGCTCGAGAAAGTCGTCGGCGAGCACCACGTCGAGCACCGCGTTGCCGACGGCCATGGCCAGCGGATTGCCGCCATAGGTCGAGCCGTGCGTGCCGGCCGCCATGCCGGAAGCGGCCTCGGCCGTCGCCAAACAGGCGCCGAGCGGGAAGCCACCGCCGATGCCCTTGGCCACCGCCATGATGTCGGGCGTGACGCCCGCCCATTCGTGGGCGAAGAGCCGGCCCGTGCGGCCGACGCCGGACTGGACCTCGTCGAGGATCAGCAGCAGGCCGTATTCGTCGCAGAGCCGGCGCAGTTCCTGGAGGGAATTCCTTCGGCACGGGGGCGGATGCCGCCCTCGCCCTGGACGGGCTCGATGAGGATGGCCGCCGTTTCCTCGGTGATGGCGTCCCTGACGGCCGTCATGTCGCCGAAGGGCACCTGATAGAAGCCCGGCGCCTTAGGCCCGAAACCTTCCAGGTATTTCTCCTAGCCGCCGGCGGCGATCGTCGCCAGCGTGCGGCCGTGGAAGGCGCCCTCGAAAGTGATGATGTGGAACTTGCCGGGATGGCCCTTGGCGAAATGATAGCGGCGCGCCGTCTTGATCGCGCATTCCAGCGCCTCGGCACCGGAATTGGTGAAGAAGACCTTGTCGGCGAAGGTGGCCTCGGCCAGCCGGCGGCCGAGGCTTTCCTGGCCGGGGATCTCGTAGAGGGTTGGACAGGTGCCAGACCTTCTCTGCCTGGTCCTTCAGCGCGGCGACGAGATGCGGATGGGCATGGCCGAGCGAATTGACGGCGACGCCGGCGGCGAAATCGAGATAGCGCTCCCCGTCCTCCGCGATCAGCCAGACGCCCTCGCCGCGTTCGAACCGCAGGGAGCGCGCATATAGGTGTCGTAGAGCGGCGCGGCGTCGGCCATGGCCCGTTTCCTCCGGAGATTGGGGCGGAAATCGTCTTTTCGGACTTGACTTTCCGGGTGCGAAAAAATCAAAAGCCGCCTTTCGGCGGCAGGCCGCACTATCTGCACTTCGCGGCGCAATGTCAATAAAAGCGCATCTTGAAACGCCGCCGAACCTGCCGCCGGGTGAGGATTCGCGGCGTGCGGGCAGAGTGTCGCAAGTGAGTCACACCCGGGCAGCAAGTTGGGGAAAACTCGAAAATCGATTCGCCCGGATTCCGGCGACTCTTGTCACGGGGTCCCCGGGTCTCTAGGTTAAGCGCCAATTGCTAGGCTGCATGCGGCGGAACTGGTCACCAACAGTGCCAAGGCGTTCATGGTCCGGATTCGCTCCGGAACAGCGATGAGGGATTCCCGCATCGCGAGCGCCGAGCGGAGACGAAAGCATGAACTGGACAGACGAGCGGGTCGAGAAACTCAAGAAGCTCTGGAGCGAGGGCCTGAGCGCGAGTCAGATCGCAGCGCAACTGGGCGGCGTCAGCCGCGCGGCGATCCGGCAAGGTCCACCGCCTCAACCTCCCGGGCCGCGCCAAGACGGGCGGCACGCCGACCGCGACGCGTCCCAAGCGCCCGGCACCCGCCACGCCGCGCCCCGCCAGTTTCGCCGCCCGGCCCGCGCCGGCCCGCGCCGTCGCCCGGCCGAATGCCGGCGGCGCGCAGCAGGACGGGATCGAGGGGGATTTCGAGGCACCGGTCGAGCAGCTTCCCGTGGCGGCCAATGCCAACAGCGTCGTCGTGCCCATGTCGCGCCGGCTGGAGCTGACGCAACTCACCGAACGCACCTGCAAATGGCGATCGGCGACCCGCTGAACGACGATTTCCATTTCTGCGGCAATGAATCGCCGGACAACTCGCCCTATTGCACCTATCACCAGCGCCTCGCCTACCAGCCGTCGGCCGAGCGCCGCCGGATGCGATAGGCGGGACGACGAGCGAACGCGCGACAGGCCCTCCGGGGCCTGTTTTCGTTTGAGCGACCCGCTCGCCATCACGCGAAACGCAAACAGGCCCCGAAGGGCCCATTTCCGTCCTTGGGAGGAAAGTCCGGCGCTCAGGCCTCCAGCGAATAGCCCGCGCCGCGCACCGTGCGGATGACGTCTGGCATGTTGGAGAAGTTGAGCACCTTGCGCAGGCGGCCGACATGGACGTCCACCGTGCGCTCGTCGACATAGATGTCGTGGCCCCAGACGCCGTCGAGAAGCTGCGAGCGCGAGAACACCCGGCCCGGCGAGGTCATGAAGAACTCCAGGAGGCGGAATTCCGTCGGCCCGAGGCGCACCTCGCGGCTCTTGCGGTGGACGCGATGGGTCTCGCGGTCCAGCTCGATATCGCCGCAGCGCAGGACCGTCGAGACGACCTCCGGCCGCGCCCGGCGCAGCATGGCGCGCACCCGCGCCACCAGTTCCGGCGTGGAGAAGGGCTTGACCACGTAGTCGTCCGCCCCGGTCGCCAGGCCGCGCACGCGCTCGCTCTCCTCGCCGCGCGCCGTCAGCATGATGATCGGCAGGCGCTCGGTCTCCGGCCGCTGGCGCAGCCGCCGGCACAATTCGATGCCGGAGACGCCCGGCAGCATCCAGTCGAGAATGAGCAGGTCGGGCACGCGTTCCTGCAGGCGCATCTCGGCCTCGTCCCCCGTGAGGATCGTGTCCACCTCGAAGCCCTCGGCCTCGAGATTGTAGCGCAGCAGGACGCTCAGCGCCTCCTCGTCCTCGACAACGGCAATTCTGGGCACCATTGGGGCCGTTCTCCCTATGCCGACGGCTCGGCCGCGTCCGCGACCACCGACGTCGTGTTGTCGTCCTTGGGCCGGTCGCCCTCGGGCTGCGAGCCCGTCGCCATGAAGTAGATCGTCTCGGCGATGTTGGTGGCATGGTCGCCGATGCGCTCGATGTTCTTGGCGCAGAACAGGAGAGATGCGTGCAGGGCGTGATGTTGCGCGGATCCTCCATCATGTAGGTCAGGAGCTCGCGGAACAGCGAGGTGTAGATCGCGTCGATCTCGTCGTCGCGCTCGCGGATCGCCTTGGCCTTCTCCACCGAGCGGGTGGCATAGACGTCGAGCACTTCCTTGAGCTGCATCAGCGCCAGCTCGGCCAGGTGCTCGAGCCCGCGGCTCAGCTTGCGCGGCATGCCGGAGCTCTGGACGGCGATGACGCGCTTGGCGGTGTTCTTGCCGAGATCGCCGACGCGCTCCAGTTCGGCGGCGATGCGGATCGCGCCCATGATCTCGCGCAGGTCGGCCGCCATTGGCTGGCGCTTGGCGATGGTGAGGATCGCCTTCTCGTTGATCTGGCGCTCGGCATTGTCGAGGACGACGTCCTCGGAGATGACCTTCTGCGCCAGCGCGCCGTCGGTGGTGACGAGGGCGCGCACGGCGTCCGCCACCATCTGCTCGGCGGTGCCGCCCATTTCGGAAATGCGGCGGGAGAGATATTTCAGTTCTTCGTCATAGATCGAGACGATATGGGTCGATGGCATGGTCTTGTCCTCAATACGCCCGGGTTTCGCGACAGGCCGGCATCAGCCGAAGCGGCCCATGATGTAGTCCCTGCGTGCGCTGGTCGTCCGGGTTGGTGAACATCTTGTCCGTCTCGTTCTCCTCGACGAGCTGGCCGAGGTGGAACATGGCCGTGCGCTGCGAGACGCGAGCGGCCTGCTGCATGGAGTGCGTGACGATGACGATGGTGAAATTGGCGCGCAGTTCGTGGATGAGCTCCTCGACGCGGGCGGTGGCGATCGGGTCGAGCGCCGAGCAGGGCTCGTCCATGAGAATGACCTCGGGGCTGACGGCGACGGCGCGGGCGATGCAGAGCCGCTGCTGCTGGCCGCCGGACAGGCCCGTGCCGGACTCATGGAGCCGGTCCTTCACCTCGTTCCACAAGCCGGCCTTCTGCAGGCTGCGCTCGACGATGGCGTCCATCTCCGCCTTGCCGCGCGCCAGGCCGTGGATGCGCGGGCCGTAGGCGACGTTCTCGTAGATCGACTTGGGAAAGGGGTTCGGCTTCTGGAACACCATGCCGACGCGCGCGCGCAACTCGACCACGTCGATCGCCGGATCGTAGATATCGTCGCCGTCGAGCGTGATGGCGCCGGTCACGCGGCAGCCGTCGATCGTGTCGTTCATGCGGTTGAGCGTGCGCAGGAAGGTCGACTTGCCGCAGCCGGAGGGGCCGATCAGCGCCGTCACCGTGTTTTCCCGGACGTTCAGGTTGACGTCGTAAAGCGCGCGCTTTTCGCCGTAATAGACCGAAACGTCCGTGCCGATCATCTTGTAGGAAACGTCGTTCATTTTCTTATCCAGCGCTTTCTCGACTGCTGCATCCGACATCATATTCATTTGACCGCTCCTTCTACCAGCGCCGTTCGAAGCGGCGGCGCAACAGGATTGCCCCGACATTCATCAGGATGAGGAAGATGAGGAGCACGATGATGGCTCCCGAGGTGCGTTCGACGAAGGCGCGTTCCGCCTCGTTCGCCCACATGTAGATCTGCACCGGAAGGGCCGTCGCCGGATCGAGCGGCGTGGCCGGCATGTCCGCGACGAAGGCGACCATGCCGATCAGGAGCAGCGGCGCCGTCTCGCCGAGCGCATGCGCGAGACCGATGATGGTGCCCGTGAGGATGCCCGGCATGGCCAGCGGCAGGACGTGGTGGAAGACCGTCTGCATCTTCGAGGCGCCGAGGCCGAGTGCTGCGGCGCGGATCGACGGCGGCACGGCCTTCAGCGCCGCGCGGGTGGCGATGATGATGGTTGGCAGCGTCATCAGCGTCAGCACGAGGCCGCCGACCAGCGCCGCCGAGCGGGGGAAGCCGGCGAAGTTGATGAAGACGGCGAGGCCGAGGAGACCGTAAACGATGGAGGGCACGGCCGCGAGATTGTTGATGTTCACCTCGATCAGGTCGGTGAAGCGGTTCTTCGGGGCGAATTCCTCCAGATAGATGGAGGCGGCCACGCCGATCGGCAAGGACAGCACGAGCACGATCAGCATCATGTAGAGCGAGCCGATGAGGGCGACGCCGACGCCGGCGGCTTCGGGACGGCTGGAGGCGCCGTTGGTGAAGAGGCCGGTGTTGAAATGCTTGGCGAGCGCGCCGCTTTCGGCGAGCTGGTTCATCCAGGCCGACCTGGCGGTCGGAGACCTTGCGGTTCTTCTCGCTGACCTCGAGGTTGATCTGCCCCTTGAAGGCGGAATCGACGTTGCCGTGCGCCAGGATGGAGACGGGCAGCGTCCGGCCGATCACCGAAGGATCGGCCATGACGATGTTGCGCGCAATTGCACGCGGACACTGTCGGAGACCATGCCGCCGACCTCGCGCATCGCCGCGCGGTCGCCTTCGTCCACGCCAAGCACCTTGGCGAGCGCATCGCGCGCCACGACCGGATAGTTGGCCGTCATCAGCTTCTGCGGGTTCGTGGCCCGGGCGTTGTCCTTGTCGATGACCTGCTCGGAAAACTCGACCGGGATGGTGATCATCGTCTGCTGGAAGGCGGTGTAGCCCTTGGAGATCACCGACGTCAGCAGGAGGAAGAGGAAAAGGAGGCCGAAGCCGACGGCGGCCATCCCGTAGAGGCGGAAGCGGCGTTCGGCGGCGTAGCGGCGGCGAAGGCCGATATCGCGGCGTTCGGGCCGGGCGGAAACCGAGGCGACATCCGCCATCCGGGAACCCGTGGTGACGTGGCTCATTCGTACTGCTCCCGGTACTTACGCACGATGTAGAGGGCGTAGATGTTGAGGCAAAGCGTGATGAAGAAAAGCGTGATGCCGAGGGCGAAGGCGACCAGCGTCTGCGGTGAGGTGAATTCGAGGTCGCCCGTCAGCTGATTGACGATCTTCACCGTGACCGTCGTCATCGGCTCGAAGGGGTTGAGCTGCATGCGCGCGGCCACGCCCGCGGCCAGCACGACGATCATCGTCTCGCCGATGGCGCGCGAGGCGGTCATCAGCAGCGCCCCGACGATGCCCGGGAGCGCCGCCGGCAGCACGACGCGCTTGATCGTCTCCGAACGCGTGGCGCCGAGCCCGAGCGATCCGTCACGCAGCGCGCGCGGAACGGCGGTGATGATGTCGTCGGACAGCGAGGAGACGTAGGGGATCAGCATGATGCCCATGACGAAGCCCGCCGTCAGCACGCTCTGCGCCTGGATGAAGCTGGCATAGCTGCCCGTGACCAGCCCGTTCAACTGGGCGGAGATGTCGCGCAGGAAGGGACCGACGGTGGCGAGCGCGAAGAAGCCATAGACGATGGTCGGGATGCCGGCCAGGACCTCGATCAGCGGCTTGGCCACCGAGCGCACATGGGCCGAGGCATATTCGGACATGTAGATGGCCGCGAAGAGGCCGACCGGGACGGCGACGACCATGGCGACGAAGCCGATGTAGAGCGTGCCGGCGAGCAGCGGGATCAGGCCGAACTGGCCGGAGGAATCCGTCGCCCCGGCGGCGGCGAAGCGCGGGTCCCAGACCGTGCCGAAGAAGAATTCCCACGCCGGCACCATGTTGAAGAAGTGGATGGCCTCGGTGAGCATGGAAGCGACGATGCCGACGGTCGTCAGGATGGCGATGGAGGAGGCGCCGACGAGGCCGGCCAGCATCACGCCCTCGACCCGGTTGCGGGCGCGAAAGCGCGGCGCGACCGCGCGGTAGGCGATGGCGCCGCCGAGCAGGGCGGCCGCGACGACCCCGGCGAGCAGCATGGTCGCGCTCGCGGTCGTCATGCGGTCGAGGTCGGCGGCGGCGGTGATCATGTAGGGCGCCGGATCGGCGGCGAGCGGCACGCCCTTGCCGGCGAGCGCCGCGCGGGCCGCAGCACCGTCCCCGGCGGAAAGCGCCGCGCGCTCTTCCGGCGTGAGGAGGCGCAGGCCCCGGGCGATGGCGCCGATCATGTTGTAGTTGAGGTTCTGCGTCGCCTGCGGCTCGGCCTTCACCGCCTCGGGAAAGCCGCCGCGCACAGTCGAGCCGATATAGGCGGGGCTCGCGATCATCCAGACGATCATCAGCGCGAGCGCGGGCAGGATGGCCCAGATGGCGACGAAGGAGCCGTAGTAGCCGGGGCGGGAATGAAGGCTGGACAGCCTGCCGCCGGCCAGCGCGTTGGCGCGCCAGCGACCGGCAAGATAGCCCGCCACGCCGATGGCCGCGACGATCAGCAGAAGAATGGAAATGCTCATGAAGGAAAGTCTCCCGGCGAAAATCGTCCGCCCGACCGATCGGCGCGCGGCCGGCGCGGTTTCCGCGCCGGCCGCCGTCCATCACATGATCTTGCCGTCTTCGAAGGCCTTGCGGATCTCCTCGCGCTCGGCGTCCGGCGCGGCGACGAGGCCGTATTCGGCGAGCGGGCTGTCGGGACCGATCATGTCGTCGCTCGTGAAGAACTCGACATATTCCTTGAGGCCGGGGATGACCCCGAGATGGGCCTTCTTGACGTAGAAGAACAGCGGGCGGGAAACCGGATATTCGCCCGAGGCGATCGCCTCGGTGGACGGAACGACGCCGCCGACGGTGGCGACCTTCAGCTTGTCGGCATTGTTCTCGTAGAAGGACAGGCCGAAGACGCCGATGCCGGACTTGTTGGCGTCGATGCGGGCGAGCGTCTCGGTATAGTCGCCGTCGATATCGACCGCGAGGCCGTCCTTGCGGACGGCGACGCACTTGGCGTGCTGGTCCTTCTCGTCGGCGACGATGGCCTTGATGGCCTCGCTCGCGCCGGCATCCTCGCAGCCCTGGGCGAGGATCTTCTTCGAAGACTTCGCGCGTGCCGTGCTTCTCGCCCGGGATATAGGCGGCGATTTCCGCATCGGGAAGCGCGGAATTGACGTCCGACCACTTGCGATGCGGGTTGGCGACGAGCTTGCCGTCGACGACGACCTCGGCGGCCAGCGCCTCATAGAGGTCCTTCGGCTCCAGCGTGAGATCGGCATTGCTGGCATCCGTCGCGAAGACGATGCCGTCATAGCCGATGCGGACTTCCTGGATCTCGGTCACGCCGGCTGCCTTGCAGGCCTCGACTTCACTTTCCTTGATCTCGCGCGAGGAATTGGCGATGTCGATCGTGTTCGGGCCGACGCCCTTGCAGAATTCCTTCAGGCCGCCGGAGGAGCCGCCGGACTCGACGATCGGCGTCTTGAAATCGGGCAGCGTCTCGCCGAACGTTTCGGCGACGATCTTCGCATAGGGAAGAACGGTCGAGGAGCCGGCGATCTGGATCTGGTCGCGCGCAGCGGCGGCACCGGCAAAAGCGGCGGAAGCAACGAGCGCCGCAACGGTGAGCTTAAGGGATTTCATCTGGGGTCTCCCAAAGAGAACGTGGTGGAAGCGCGTCTTTCAGCGCTCGCTTGCCGTCGATCGGCGCCCTTTCTCTAGACCGCCTTCCCCTGCGGTTTTATGTCAGTTCCACGAAACATTTATGACAGGTCAAGCGATTGAAATGGAACGACTATTTCGATCAACCCATCGCCAGATACGGCCTATGTGTCAGAACTTCACGGTGAAGACCGTTCCCTTGCCGACCTCGGATCTGACGACGAGGCGCGCGCGGTGGCGCGTCAGGATATGCTTGGCGATCGCCAGGCCGAGCCCGGTGCCCTTGCGGGTGCGGCTCGCCTCGACATTGACGCGGTAGAATCGCTCGGTGATGCGCGGCACATGCTCCGGCGGGATTCCGGGCCGTAGTCCGTCACGCTGACCTCCGCCGGCTCGCCTTCGCCGCCCGACAGGACCACGTCGACCCGCTTGCCGTCCTGCCCGTATTTGCAGGCGTTCTCCACCAGGTTCTCGAAGACCTCCAGCAATTCGTCCCGCTCGCCGGTGACGGTGACCGGATGGCCGGGCAGGTGCAGGCTCACCTCGACGCCGAGATCGGCGGCGAGCGGCTGAAGGCTGTCGCGGACATGCCCGAGCATGGAGGCGAGGTCGACGGTCTGCCCCGGCGTCAGGTTCGGCCGGATTTCCAGCCGCGACAGCGAGAGGAGGTCGTCGACGAGGCGGCTCATGCGGGTGGCCTGCTCGTGCATGATGCCGAGAAAGCGCTCCTGCGCCTTCGCGTCGTTCTTCGCCGGCCCCTGCAGGGTCTCGATGAAGCCGCGCAGCGAGGCGAGCGGCGTGCGCAGCTCGTGGCTGGCATTGGCGACGAAATCGGAGCGCATCCGCTCGATGCGGCGCGCCTGCGAGACGTCGCGGAAGGTCAGGAGCCAGAGCGGCTCGCTCGCCGGATCGGCCCAGCGATGCGCCAGCGGCGCGATGCGCACGATATAGACCGTTTCCGAGGGCAGGCGCTCGGCATATTCCGTCTCCCGGGCGACGCCGGAGCCGATCGCCTCGCGCACCATGTCGAGGATGACGGGCGCACGCGCGCGGCCGGCGAGGTCGCCGTTGCGGGGGAGCGCCCCCAGCAGCGCCTCGGCCGCCTGGTTCTGGAGCCGGATCGCCTCGCGCGGCGAAAGCAGGAGCGCCGGCGTATCGAGCGCGTCGAGCACGGCGGCGAAGGGCGCGAGCCCGTCCAGCGGCTCTTCCGCCACGTCCGCCGGCGGCGCGGCGACGGCCTCGGCCTGCCCGAGCGTGCCGGACGCCGTGCGGTCGATGCGCATCAGGCCGGCGAATATCAGGAGCAGCACGCCGAAGAAGACCCAGCCGACCGGCACCCCGGCCGCCCACATCAGGAAGCCGACGAAGACGGCCGCGGCGACCAGAACCCGCTCGCCCCACAATTGCGTCAGCACCCAGCCGACCGGCCTGCGCTCGTCCGTCACCGCCGTCCATTCCCTCGCGAACATGTCAACCTCCGCCGCGACATCGATTCCCTATCGATATCGCGACTTGATGACATGTTTTTCACGGCCGGCTTGAATTCGCAATGCGGATGTGGCCACCTTGCCGGGAACAGAGAGCCGGCGACCGGCCGCACAGGGAGCAAGCAATGGCGCAAGCGAGCGAAAGCAGGGCCGTGGACCTCGAGATCGGCGGCAAGGCGCGCCGTTTCGACATAGACGACCCCGTCCTGCCCGACTGGGTGGAGAAGAAGGCCTTCGGCTCGGACGATTATCCCTATGACAAGAAGCTCCCCAACAAGGAATATGAGGCCGAGCTGAAGCGGCTCCAGATCGAGCTGGTCAAGGTGCAGTTCTGGCTGCAGGCGACGGGCAAGCGGGTCATCGCGGTCTTCGAGGGCCGCGACGCGGCCGGCAAGGGCGGCGCCATCCACGCCACCATGTCCTACATGAACCCGCGCTCCGCCCGCATCGTCGCCCTGACGAAGCCGACGGAGACGGAGCGTGGGCAATGGTATTTCCAGCGCTATGTCGCGACCTTCCCGACGGCCGGCGAATTCGTCCTGTTCGACCGCTCCTGGTACAACCGCGCGGGCGTCGAGCCGGTCATGGGTTTCTGCACGCCCGAGCAATACGAGAAGTTCCTCAAGGAGACGCCGCGCTTCGAGAAGCTGATCACCTCCGAGGGCATCCATTTCTTCAAGTTCTGGCTGAATATCGGCCGCGAGATGCAGCTCAAGCGCTTCCATGACCGTCGCCACGATCCCCTGAAGATCTGGAAGCTCTCGCCGATGGACATCGCCTCGCTGGGCAAGTGGGACGACTATACGAGCAAGCGCGACCGCATGCTGAAGGAGACTCATACCGAGCATGCGCCCTGGACCGTCGTGCGCGCCAACGACAAGCGCCGCGCGCGGCTGAACGTCATCCGCCACATGCTGAAGACGCTCGACTACGAGGGCAAGGACAAGAAGTCGATCAGCGTGATCGACGAGAAGCTCCTGGGCTTCGGCCCCGGCTTCCTCAAGTAGTGCATTTCCAGCAAAAGCGCGCAGCGTTTTCGCGATCTCGAAGAAACGGGGATCACTCCCCAGGCAGGACGCGCACGGCGAAGAGGTTGACGCTCGCGCCGTCGCCGGCCACATCCGTGTTGACGACGAGATGGCCGTCCTCGCTCGGCGAGAGCGCGCGGTCGAACTCGACCTGGAACAGCGCGCGTCCGTCCGCTCCGCGACCGTGAAGCGATGCCGCCCGCAGCCGCCCATGGTGGAGAAGGCGCATTCCACGGAAATCTGCACCGGCTTGCCGCTCACCGACTGGACGGTCAGCGCCACGGTCGAGGTCTTGCCGGCCAATTCGCCGAGGATCGCCGGAGAGACCGGCACGAGGACCGCGCCGTCGCGCTCGGGGTTGGACGAGGTGATGCGCGCCGCCGGCCCCTCGCTGGTGCCGACGGATTCCGCCCTGCCCTGCGGACCCGCCGAAAGGCTGCCCGTATCGGCGGGGAGAAAATCTCGCGCCATTCCGCGGAGAAGCGGCTCTGGGTGTCGAGCGCCCTCTTGAGCGGGTCCTCGCCGGAAAAGGAACCGCCCGAGACGGTTCCCGAGCCATCCTCGTCCGGCAGCGGATCGAGGAGGCCGCTCGTCTGCACCCACCAGGCGGCGGTGCCGAAACCGGCGATCAGCGTGGCGGCCACGAGCAGGAAGGAGAAGAAGCGGCCGCGCCGCTTGCGCGCCTTCGCCACCCGCTCCGGCCGGAAATCGGTCGTCCGCGCGCTTGCCGGTGTCTGCGCGACGCCGCCGGCGGAAAACCGTCCCCGCGGTCCGGGCGGATCGCGCCGATATCGCTCGTCCCCGCGCCCGCCGCCGTCGTTTCCGCTGCCGCCGCCTGTTGCGGTTGCGGGCGCTCGGCCGTCAATTCCGGCTCGCGCCGCGCCTGTGTCTCCCGTATCCGGGCTCGACCCGGCTTTGCCGGCGGGCTCCAGCCGCTCGTCACGGACTGGCTCGACGGCCGGGGGCGCCACACGCTCCTCCGCCTCGATCTGGTGGATCGTCGCCTCCAGGCGGTGGCGCTGCGCGGCGATGGTCTCCGGGTCGTTGATCTCCTGCTTGCGCAGGCCCGCCTCCAGCGCATTGCGCGCCGACTGGTAAATCCGGGCGCGCACCTCGGGATTGGCGCGCTCGAACGCGCCAGCGCGTTCCTGATTGCCGTCTCCAGTCCGCTCACGTTCGACCTTTCCAAGGCCGCGAAAGCCGCGGCCGGGAAACAGATGTGGAAAGAGCTTTACTTTCCGGCGCTTGTTAGCATTTGCGTAACGTTTGCGCGGGATTTGCGCAAGCCTTTCGGCCGCCCCGGCCACGCTTGTCCGCCGATAGCAAGGCCGCGGACGACCCTTCCGGCACGGGTCGGGGATGGCAGCTGCACCCTGCACCCCTTTTCACGCCCCGGCTCCGCTGATAGGCTTTTGACGTTTTCGTAAAGGTCAGATCGGACAGGAATCCCAATGGCGCTACCCGCGATCCTCCAGGACGAGCTTCGACTGCCCGTGGTCGGCGCGCCGCTCTTCATCATCTCCCATCCCCGCCTGACGCTCGCCCAGTGCAAGGCCGGGATCGTCGGCGCCTTTCCGCCCTCAATGCCCGGCCGCAATCGCAGCTCGACGAATGGCTCGCCGAGATCACCGAGACGCTCGCCGCCCACGACGCGCACCATCCGGACCGGCCGGCGGCCCCTTCGCCGTCAACCAGATCGTCCACAAGTCCAACCGGCGGCTGGAGCACGACCTCGGCCTGTGCGTGAAATACAAGGTGCCGATCGCCATCTCCTCGCTCGGCGCCGTGCCGGGAGGTCAACGCGGCGATCCATTCCTATGGCGGCATCGTGCTGCACGACGTCATCAACGACCGGCATGCCCGCTCCGCCATCCGCAAGGGGGCAGACGGGCTGATCGCGGTGGCGGAGGGCGCCGGCGGCCATGCCGGCACGCTGTCGCCCTTCGCGCTGGTGCAGGAGATCCGCGCCTGGTTCGACGGTCCGCTGCTTTTGTCCGGCGCAATCGCGACGGGCGGCGCCGTGCTCGCCGCGCAGGCGATGGGCGCCGACATGGCCTTATCGGCTCGCCCTTCATCGCCACGCCGGAAGCGCGCGCGAGCGAGGCCTACAAGCGGATGATCGTCGACAGCGCGGCCGCCGACATCGTCTATACCAGCCATTTCACCGGCATTCACGGCAACTACCTGAAGCCCTCCATCGCCGCGAGCGGCATGGACCCGGACCACCTTCCGGAAGCCGATCCCTCGAAGATGGATTTCGCGGCGGCAACGGGCGACGGCCCTCGCGCCTGGAAGGACATCTGGGGCTGCGGCCAGGGCATCGGCGCGGTGAACGCGGTCGTCCCGGTCGCCCGGCTCGTAGCCCGGCTGGAAGAGGAATACGCCGCCGCCCGCGCCTGCCTTTGCGCCCGCCCGTGAGGGCCGCGCGGGAAAAGTGACGAAGTTGTAACTCCCCCGCTTGAAATCTCCTCGCATTGCGGTTATCAGCGCACCCATCGCGTTCCGACACGCTTCGGGACCGAAAAGGGCCGCTTTAGCTCAGTCGGTAGAGCACATCATTCGTAATTAGCGGGTCCGCTAGAGAATGAGGTGTGAGGCCAGTGAGTTAGGCTGGTGAGTGTAAGTTAGTAGGGCCATAGCATGGCCGTGTGTGAAGGGTTAAGCCGCTTTAGCTCAGTCGGTAGAGCACATCATTCGTAATGATGGGGTCGCGTGTTCGAGTCACGCAAGCGGCACCACTTCCCAGCCTGAGGAAGTCAAAGTGCGCAGATGACCGGTGGTCCATACGATCCGAGAGCCGTCGCCAACCTCATGCTGGACGAGAGAGGCTGACCGGTCGGGGATCAAGGTCACCAATCTTGCACTGCAAAACTCCTCTACTTCGCCCACTCCATCTTCCTCATCGAAGCCAAGCGACCTCTGGTCAGCGGCTATTTCGAGGCATGGCAATATGGGCCGGTGCATCCTGCCGCCTACTCGGCTTTCAAGACCGCTGGCAGTTCTCCTATCAACTTCCGCGCCACCGGGCAAAACGTGATGACCGGTGAGCGCCATGCGCTGGACCTTCCCGACGACCCTACCATTCGTCGCCATCTGGCACGCATCATGTCGTCATACGGGCAGCTATCGCCGGGGCGGCTGGTGGACATCTCCCATGCCAAGGGCGCGCCTTGGGATTACATTGCGGACAAAGGCAGAACGTCTGTTGCGCTGGGGTTGCGAATCCCCGATGATGTGATCGTTAACCGATTCAAGTTCCACAAGGTTTCCATTGGCGCGGCCCTGGTCGCGGGAGAACCGGATGAAGATACGCCGCTTACCTGCGAGATCGACCTTGCCCGCATAGCCCCGCTGCCGACAGACCAGCGCCGCGCCCTTGAGCATTTCAAGCTCGGGCATCCGACGATCACCTACAAGCCGGTACGTGCCCGGTTCGCCGATATCTTCAATGTCCAGCCCGATATGTTCGCCGCCGCCGATCCGACCGCATGGCCGGTTCTTGAACGGCTGATCCGGGCAAAGGCGACGTCCGACGACGAGTGCAACGCCAATCTGCTCGTCGCCAAGGGATTGCACGACTTCGCCCGCTGCAATGCCCTGCGCAGCCGCTCCTAAGTCTTCTTCCCGCTGCCGCTGAGCGTCGGCGAGAAGGTGGAATACTGGTTGCCGATGGTGACGGCGCTGGAAGGTGCGCCGCTGGTGATCTTCATCGATCCCAGACGCGGCAAGGGTCTGACGGCAGCGGCCAGACGTTTCGTCTTCTCAATGATGCACGAGCATATCCGGGTGGCGAATCCAGACTTCGCTGCCGCTCGGCTCGGCATCGTTCAGTTCGGCGAAGCTGTCGAAGACCAGCGCCCCGTGAAGCTGAGCACCGACGAGGGCGTCGAACTCTTCGACTTCGACCAGCTCGACCGGATGGTGCGGGAGACCTACGACATCCGGCGGGAGGTCAGCGAGGCCCGCGAGGACGAGGTGTGCCGCAAGGCCGCTGGCGGCGGTCACGGCCCGCTGTTCGGCTGGATGCGCCCAGTGCCCTTCCAGCCGCCGCCTGACGGCCTTCCGCACCCGATACCAATAGGTCTGCTCCGCGCCGTCGCTGTCGTACCACGCGCGCTCGTGGCGGGCGAACGCCTCAAGTTCGGGGTCGGGATAGCTGGCGATAATATCATCGGCCACGCGGTGGTCGATTTCAGCGGCGGGGATCAGCCTCGGCTTTATCGAGTACGTCCAGATCATCCGCAGGATCAGACCGATAAAGATGAGCACCTGACCGCCAAAGAAGGCGACCAGCAGCCAGCTTACGGCCTTTTAGGAGAATATCACCAACCATCGAGAACTGAACCATAGAATCTCTGTTTGGCATTAATGAGAATTTATAGTTCTCAGTTTTGAGAATGCAAAGCTCCCATTTCTCGATTTGCGTACCGCGTTGCCGCCCTCTTCGAAAGAGGTGTGCGCATGGAGCTTCAACGACTATTCGGCGCGAATGTGCGTCATCATCGGAAAGCCAAGGGCTGGACCCTTTGAGCAGCTTTCCGGGCAGACCGGTATGTCTCGCGAGACTATCGGCAAGATCGAGCGAGGTGTCGCCGCGCCGCTTTTCGAGACGGCCGAGGTAAAATCTGCGGCTGCACTCGACATTCCCGCGCCCGTCCTGTTCGGCGCCGACGCCATGCTGGGCACCGGGGAGCGGGCATCGCTTCTAACCGATATTCACCGCACCCTCTCCCGGATGAACGACGACCAGCTAGACCGGGCCGCAAAGATGTTGAAGGCGTTTGTCGGGTACCGCGGCCTCGGAGGCCGTCTGGAGGGCCGCCGGATGCGGCAACGCCCCCCACACCACCCCTACATGCCCAACCCGTGCGCCAGCGGCGCTCTGGAGGGCCGCTAAGGGCATCTGGCGAGCCTTGCCGGCCTCACTGCCCACCCCGCAGTCGGCACGGCTACAATGCCTGTTACCTGTACCTGTAACTTAAGGTTCAAACACACAAAAGAGGCAGGGGGAGTAGTCAACTCCCCCTGCCCCAGCCGCTATAGGTCTTGCAGCCTGTTAGGCTACAGGCTGCAGGTTACACGGGGCCGTCAAAACGGGCTGCCCGCATCCGTGGGCTCGCCTACAGCCTGAAGGACGGCGATGCCGCCCTCGACGCGTTTGGCGACCCATTCCAGTCCCCTGCTCGTCGGCATTGCCGCGCGCAAACCCCTTACGGGCGCTTCGCCCCGTGCGGCCGAGATCGTGGAGCCTGTGGGTCCCGTATTCCCACCCCAGCGTCGTCATCGCGCCGGTAATGCGCTGGAACTCGCCGGCGGACATGCGCCCGGCCTCGTAGCCGAGAAGCAATTTGACGCTCTCCATCGACACCCGGCCCGTGCGCTCGCCAAATGCGCCCTCCAGCACGATGCCGATAGGGTCCTCGATCATGCGGCTGGCCTGAAGCTCGTCGGCAACCTGCCATAGATGACGAGGCAGGGTGATCGCCCGCCGCCCTGCTCCCGCACGACCGCCTCGGCCCATAGCTGATGCACGTCGCGGCTGAAGGCCTCGATGTCGATGCTGCCGACTCTCCACCGGCCAGTACCGTCGGTTCCCGGTCGAATCGCGCAGATAGGCGTCCTCATTGGTCGTGCCGATAATCACGCAATGCCGGGGAAAGAACCGGCAGTGGGCATAGGCAGGCCGATAGGTGTCTATAGGCGTGGCGAGGAATGCCTTGATCGCGTCAAGTGTCGCCTTGCGCGCGCCGTCGAGTTCCTGGCATTCGACAATCCACGCGCGAGAGACAAGCTCGGCCTTGGTCTTGGCGTCCGCATTCAGGTTAAGATTGCCGCAGATCCATTCGTCACGAACGGCAAGCCGCGCCGCCAGACGCGATTTGCCGACACCCTGACGGCCTTCCAAGACCAACATGGTGTCGAACTTGACGCCGGGCTGCTTGATCCTGCCGTACGCCGCCGATCAAACCGCGCGCCGAACTCCCGATTGAGTTCGGTGTCGTCCGCCTCGCAATAATCGCTAAGCCATGTGTCAAGGCGGCGGAACACCGTCCCATACCAGCCCGTCCAGATAGTCGATGACAGGATGGTAGGCACGTTCATAGGCAACCGTAATCAGTTCACGCCGAATGACAGTTACTCTCCGCGCTGAAACCCAGCTTGCGGTCGAATATGCTGCACAGGATTTCGCAGATATCCGAGATGTCCCGGCCTTCAAGCCCCAGTCCGGTCACCTCGTCGGCATGAGTGAACATGTTGCGGCGCGCATCGACATCGAGCATGGCGAGAGCGAACCGCACATTTTCTGGCGCATTCGACGCCGGATGCCCGTACTCGTCGACCCCTCGGCCATCCTCGTCCTCGCAGATCGATGGTTTCCATCGCCCGCGCCACCTGCCGCCGTGCATATCGTAGCGGGTTGGGATTTTCCCTCACATGGGCGCTGATGCCGAGATCGGGGCTGGTCAGGATCGACACGACATGACCGGGCGTGACATTGCTGCTGAAGCAGCCAGAGAGTCGCCGCAAAACCAGTTCCGAACGAGACTGATAATTCTTGCCGGGCGGATTCTTGCCCGTGACGATAGCCTCCGACCAGACCGGGTCGAGAGGGATTATCTCGCCTCGGTCGTCAGGCAGAGGCAGCGCCTCGATGTCGTCCAGATTGGCGATAGCCTTGCCATCAGTCTTGGACGAACTGGATTTGTCGAAACGCAACCTGAAATCGGCGAGCGTATAGCTTCTCGGGGAGGCGCCGAACGAAATCGGTTCCAACAGGAACGCCTTGGCCGGTTCCCGGCCTGTTGCCCGCTTCTTATCGCTCAGCCAGTTGACGGTTCCGGGCAATCTGAGAAGCCGGCTGACGTCGATCGGACCAGCTCCGCCTTGGAACGCGCGACAAGCAAAGCGCGGTTGTAAGCCTCGGCTTCCTCTGCGGAACAGGCTCTGCCATGCGCCAGATCGCCTGATAACCACCTCCTGTAAACCAGAATGCAGTCGGCTTCGGTATGCCTGCCGGACGCAGCTTGTCTTCGCTAAGTAGGCCAAGTATTGTGTCGCGCTGTTGCTCCTCTCTGCCGGGATAATCCTTGCAGTCGAGGTCAACCCAGAGGAAACGCGAGGCCGATATATTGACCTTGGCGCGCCCGCCCGACATCAGTTCGGCGTTGGGCAAAAATAGACATTGCGTCGATACTCGTCGCCGTTGTTGGCGGCGACGAAGCGTTTTGCGGCGTCGGCGGCGTGAGCCTGATAGTTCTTCGGCTTTGGCCGTGTATCACCCGCACTTTCATGTGTTTCCAGATGGAGCGGCGCTTGCGGGTTGAGCCAAAGCAGGAAGGAAATTGCCTGCTGCGCATCGGGTTGGAGAAGGTCAGCCATGATGCGCCTCCTCCGGGTTGTATTGCCGCTCTTCCAACCAACGCATGACAGCGCTGAGACGATAGCGGATCGCGCCGCTCTTGGAACCGGGGCGAAGCCGGATGAAGGGAGGGCCGAAAGAGCTGAGCCTCGCCTTCTCGAAATACGACTCGCTCATGCCAGTTAATGTGGCTACCTGACCGGTTGTCAGGAACCGTTCCATCGGCTGTTGGCTGTATTGCGTAGGGGAAGGAATCGCGCCCTGCTGGGCGCGATTGTGAGTTATCGATGTCATGTCTGTAACTTTCGAGCTAGCGCGACCGAGCGCGCACAAGGGAAATCGATGCCGGAGTAGGCAGTCGTTCCTCGTTCTCGGTTCTCAGCTACATGACATGGCCGGGAAGGGCTTCCCGCAAGAGTATAGTCCGTCAGGCCCCGGCGCCACTTGCGCCGACCCTGGGGTTACTCGCCACCGGATGTTTCCGGGCGATGGATGTCAACTCATCCGCATCTATTTCATTGCATGATGCGGGTTGATATTCAACGGGCAATACTGGCGATTGAAACAGAAAGCCGGTAAGCGGTTGAAATATCAGAGGCAGATTGGGACATCCCATTCCGTCAGTTCGGCGCACAGACGCTGGACTGCCTCTGTCTCCATAGCCTCGCGCACCGCATCGTAACCAACTATCCGAAACTCGCGGCGACGATCGCTGAAGAGTGCGACAAGATGTTCGGCGGCTTCGTTTAGTTCTGCCATGTCGGCGCAATCCAGAAACTCGGAGACAGCTATCGTCGCCAGTTCCCGCACCGAGCGGACGGGCCGACCTTGCCGCCTGCCCGCAACATATCCATATCCCGGTCGCAAATTTCGCATTGCCGTTCCTGCGCCATGAAGTTCAGCGCCTTGCGCAGAGCGGCGGCGTGAGCCGGGTTCGCCGGCCAGTCGACTCCGGTCAGCGCGTTCATCGCCGCGTCCAGACGCTCAAGCTGGCGTCCGTCTGTGGCTGGTGTGGTGTGGGCGTTGATGATGGCGAGTAGGACGCGCTCAAGCACCGTGCCGCTGTCCCCAAAAATCGCTGTGTAAGTGGAGTCACCGCCTGACATTGGCCAACTCCAGTATCCGCCGCGACCAGTTCCACCGGGCCGCGCAAGCGTTCGACATTCACGACGATATAGCCGCCCGTCACGTCGCCATTAGCGCGGTGGTTCAGCAATCGCTTAAGCGCATAGTACGGAACGTCGAGGCTTTCCGCGATGGTGATGAATGTCCGCCGCAGATCGTGCAGCGTGAAGCTGACGCCGGACCCTGCGCTGACCCGGAGCAGAAACTTCTTCGTTTCCATCAGGTGGCCCTGTTTACCGGGGCCGGGGAACACAAATGCTGACTCGCCCGGCTGCCTTTTGCGCTCCGTTAACAGGTCCACGAGGAACCCCGACAGAGGTAGGTTCAGCGGGTCGCCATTTTTGGTCTTCGGGAGGTGCAGTGTCCGAGCGATCAGGTCCACGTTGTCCCAACGTAGGGCCATCAACTCACCCCGGCGCATGCCGGTGAACAGCGCCATGAGCAAGAAGTCTCGGGCATAGTCCGGTTCGGCCATCACCGCCTTCCACCAAATAGGCAGGTCCAGCGCCGTCACGACTGTCTGCTGACGCTGTTCGCGGTGCCATGCTCGCGCCTGCGTCAATATCTGTACCCGGTTCGGCGGAAACTCACAGCGGGTCGCAGCGGCGAAATTGTAGACCGACCGCAGATGCCGCATCACATTGTTGGCCGTGGTCTTCCCGATTTCGGCGGAAAGCTCCTGATGCCGTTTCAGCACCATCTGGCGGGTGATTTCGTTGATCGGCTTCTTGCGCCATGCCTTGAGGTAGAGCTTGGCAGTCCTCGTATAGTTCAGCACCGTATGCGGCGAAAGCTGCGGACGAGCGATGAAGAAGCTGTCGAATGCGTCAGCCAGCGTGACCTTGGCCACCGCCTCCTTGCGCTTCTCGGCATTCGGGTCATGACCTTCCGCCATCTCGGCGAGCAGCGCCATCGCTCTCTTGCGGGTGATTTCCGCCGCGAACACATCGGCGCGGCCGATGGTCACGCGGCGGGTCTGCCGATTCACCTGCCCCTCGGCATAGTAGACCTTGGATTGTTTGCCGACGCGAAGACCGAAGCCGGTCAGCGTGGTGTCACGGTAGAAAACTTGGCCGCTCGCGGGATGGGGAATTTCATCAACTGCGCGGCGGGTCAGACGTAGGTTTGGCATTGAGACCTCCTGTTGGCCTCAACTCAACCTAACGTCAATAACGTGAAATTACTAGTGATATCAGATGTTTATGACACAAAAGGAGCTTTAGGCCAAAGATGAGAAACCCTGTCCGACGCCATCCGATACGCACGCACGCGCGAGCGGACGCAAATGAGCAACGGCCGTTTCAGTTTAGCCCACAGCATAAAAAATGAACCCTCGCGGCGTTGGCCGCGAGGTTCGTTATGAGAACGCGATAGGCGTTAGGTTCGGTCGTGGACCTGTGCGAGGGGAGCAACCCTCTTTGCCGCATCGACGCCCGCCTGAGCAGACTGCTTGGAGGTGTAGACTTCGGAGTGGCACAAGGCCTTCGCCGTTGGCACCCTTAAGACGCCAGAAGTACCCGCCTGCGTTCGCGCGAAGGATTTCAAACATGTAGCTGGCCCTCCTTGGGCCGGAAATATGACCCGTCCGAAGCGCCGGGTCATTGATCTTTAAGGATGGGCCAGCTAGGGTAACGGTGTTCAAAGCATGCCTAGCGGGCTTTGCCCAGGTATTCGGAAATCGGCTGGTTTACGAGACCAGTCGGTTTTCCATCCACGTTGCCTTCGGGCTCAGATGCGGTCCCCTCGGCGGAAGTTCGTCGGGACTCGCCGGCGGAACTTCAGGAAACCGCGTTCCATCCTTTACTTCAGCGATCCGGCCCTGATTGAGGCCGAAGAACGCTGCGATATCGTGATGGCGGTCGCCCCGCTCGATCATTCCCCGAATGGCTGCTTCGCAAACAGGCGGCGTACCGCGAACTTGGAGGGCAGCCGGTTGCCAAGGAGTTTGTGAGCGGCGAGACCTTCCACTATCTTGGCCGCCAGTATCGCTTGAAGCTCATTCCCGACGAAACCGCCGTTGTGACCCGAATTGCTGCGAGAGGTTCGACACTCATCGCGCCGGTTCTGCCGAATGGGCATGCATCCGTGCAGCGCACCGCTGTCCGCAGCGGGCTGAGGCACTGGTATCGAGCCCATGCGATCCAGCATTTTCCCGTCCGTGCGCGAATGATCGCAGAGACGCTTGGCATTCCGGCACCAATTGTCAAAGTCGTCGACCAGTCCAAACGCTGGGGAAGTTGCGACGCACGGGGACGCATCCGCCTAAACTGGCGCTTGGTCATGGCACCAATGCCATTGGTCGACTACGTTATTGCCCATGAGGCTTGTCACGTTCTTGAGCACAATCATTCACGGCGATTTTGGCGCTCGTTGGAAACGATCATGCCGGACTACGAGGATCGCCTAAGAAGACTTGATCGAATGGGGCACCAGTTCATTTGGTGACCAGGTCCGCAGAGGAAACAGAAAAATTGCCGAAACGCCAGTTGCATGCCTTCGTCAGCCGTGGCGCTCGCTTGGGCGAGCTTCTATTTCCTCATAAGCACGATGACGGCTGCTATGTCGTATCGAAGACCCGCTTCGAGGATGACTATGTTCGGTTAGCCAACGAGACGGAAATTTTACCGTGGCTCGAAAAGGGATACGGTCTGCGAATGTCAAACCCGACAAGGGCATAACCGCCCCCAGCTTGATTTCGCCGGAGTCGATCTTTAGGCCGGTCGTCCTTTAGCGCCTAAGCTGACATCATTCTTCAACTCCGGGCCAGATGACCAACGCCTTTTCCGCTAGATGCTCACCCTCTCCCGAATGTCGGCTTCGGTCCACGACTCCCGCTTGGCGAACCACTTGTTCAGGAAAAGCGACGTGTGCTCGTCAAACTTCTCGCGCTTCTGAGCGAAGCCCTTGTTGCCCGATGAAATGTTGAGGGCACCGGTAATCAAGGTCAGGTTGCCCAGCGTGTGCAACAGGCGGTCGCGGTCTTCCGCCTTCTGGTGCCCTTGACCGCGCGGTGTGAACTCACCTTCGGCGAACGGCCAGTCCTCAGTCCACTACACAGGCAGGACGTGCTCAGTCCACAGCCCACCGGGGCGGGCGACCTTCTCCGCGAACTTCGAGCGGCTGGTTAGCTCAAGCTCCCACAGGATATCCTTGTTGCGGTCGCCGGGAGCCAGTTGGTAGACAGGGTTCTGCAGAATGCCGCGCCGGAATTCTTCATCGCCGGGAAAACGCGAACTCTCTCCCGAGCGGGTGACGAAGAAGTCCCGAAGATTGTCGTAGGACGGGCCGTCTTCAAAGAACTTCTGCGAGACCGCCTGAAACAGCTTGTTGAGGTTCTTGTTGGTGAGGTCGCAGACGGCGCGACGCACGATGTAGGAATAGACCAGCCGCGCGATGCGATCTTGCTCGTCGTCTGGAAGCCCTGCCGCCGCGATCTGCAATGCAATTGGGTATGCCGTGGTGACTTGCCACATCGCCAGCTTTCGACCCAGCCAAGCCATAGTCGGGTTTTCGTCTTTTCGGCCTTCAAGCGTCTCGTATATCGGCGAGTGCCGTTGCAACACCTTCAGTTCGTCTTCGACATTCGGGAAGCGGGGCCGTCCTTTCGGAACCGCGAACGCGCGATACTCTGCATAGAGTTCGCGCATGGCGATACTCGCACCGCTCTCGGCGGCAAGGACATGCGCGAGGAAGTGATCAATTCGCGGACGCCGAGGGCGAGCGTTCGGCGCGTCCTCGCGCCACCAAGGCGCGTCGAACGGGTCCCAAAGCTCTTTATAAAGCTCATCCGTCGCCGTGGTTTGCTTCTCGGCCCGGTGGAAGATGTTGTTCCGCACCAAGTCCATAGCCAGGAGCGGTTCTCCCTTGGAATTGAGCGTCTCGAAAATGACTTGAGCGTCGTCACCCTCGCCCAGTGTGATGACGACGAGCTTCATTTGGGCAAGGACAGCGCTTAGCAGGGCATCAAGGCGCTGCTCGATTACCTCCGGCGTGCGCGCCCTCATCTGCCGCTTCGACCGGACTCATCTTCTGTGTCAGGTTCAGCATCGCTGGGGCCGTTCAGCGCAAATTCGCTGATCCACTTCCGAAACAGGTCGTATGCACGCAACGCCCGGAACGGTGTGTTCTTCGGAACGCCACTGCCCCAATAAAAGCGCTGGTACTTCGCCCGAACCTTTGAATACTCAGTATCTATGATGTCGTGGAAGACTTCGCGGTCCGATGGCGTCGGTGTCAGCTTGAACCTTACAAGCGGGTCAGTGTCTTTCGAGCGCGGCTGATTAAACAGGTAGCCATTCGCTTGATCAATGATGCCGGCGAACTGGTGCGTCCGGGCCACCTCGCGCAGTGCCGCAAGGAAAAGCTGAAAGGTCGTTAGCCGCTGCTGACCATCGACCACCTGCACCCTTGGCGTCACTCCAATTTGCGAACCTTCGCCAAGAGGCGCTAGGATGAGCGCGCCCATGTAGTGCTGAAAT
The DNA here is from genome assembly GCF_038260575.1 of Thauera sp. SDU_THAU2. Classification (NCBI taxonomy): domain Bacteria; kingdom Pseudomonadati; phylum Pseudomonadota; class Betaproteobacteria; order Rhodocyclales; family Zoogloeaceae; genus Thauera; species Thauera sp. SDU_THAU2. The sequence goes on from NZ_JBBWUN010000002.1 coordinate 40,362, forward strand.
CGATTGTTGCCGCCGAGCACTTCTGCGGCCTTTGCTTCGGCATCATCCCAAAAGGGCACCAGCCGCTCGTCTGCCCACTGGTATTTCCGCTGATACAGCGGAACCATAAATCGGCGGCCTTCGGCCAATATTGTTTCGATTGAAAAATCGTCTGTCTGCAATGCACTTCCCCCCAGCCTGAAGCGCCAAGATCACCCGCTTGGACTGACAGATCAAGCGCTTACCGTTTCTGCCAATGCCTGAACATCAAGAATCCGGCCGATCCGGGACATCCCGACGCCCACGGACTCCCTCCCCGCCCCAAACTGTGAGCGCCGTTGATAGGGGGAGGTCCGGCTGGTGCCGTGCCGATTAGTAGGGCCAACCGCGAACTGTAGGCTGCTAGTAGTGTCGCGGGATCAAAGGGGTGGCAACCGGGTGATACCCTGTGCTACCTCTCAACTCCTGAAAGTGGATTCCGGCCAATGGCTTGTCCAGTAGGGTCCAACGATTTCGTAGAGTGTCTAAATATCTGATATTGTTACGAAAAACAATTCGTAATGATGGGGTCAGGTGTTCGAGTCACCTAAGCGGCACCACTCTTCCCGATCCACTGTCCGACATATGCCGGCTTGCCTTTCGCGAGGGCTTGGGCGAACGTCTGATGCCATGCGTTTTCAAGTCCGGCATCGCCGGCCCCGGGAGGTCATCGTGTTTGCCAGAATGCTTCTCGCCAGTTGCGCGGCCGTCGCCTCCGCCCTGCCCGCGCTTGCGGACGATTGCGCAGCACCGCCGCCGGAGATCACCGGGCAGTTGCGCATCGTCGAAACCAGCCACCTGAACGGCACGCTCATCCGAGCTTTCGTCGTCTTCGTCGAGGACGGGCCATGCGCCTCGCTCGAGGACATGGAAGGCGAGCGTTCCGACGTCTTCATCCGGGACGTCCATCTCGCCCCCAAGGACGGGGAAGCCCCGGGCTGGGCCGACGCCATCGGCAGGGACGTCACGGTCCGGGGCAGGATGGGACTTCCCTTCACGGCATGGCACGTCGGATCCTCCATGATGTTCGACGCCGTCATGTCCTCGGTTCACGCTCCAGACGAGGAATGAACGAAAGCAATGACCGATCCCATCTTCGACACATTGTCCGGCATGTATTTCACCGTCGACGACCCCGACGGGACCTATGGGACCGGCCAGGTCGTCCGCCTCGCGGCCGACGGCATCTATTTCGTGCGTTTCGACGGCAACGAGGTGACGTTGCCGCTGGAGCTCGTATCGATCGGCGAGATGCTGGAGACCACCGAGGAGGAATACAAGCTATGGCGGTTCTTCGACACGGTCGAGGAGCGGGACAAATGGATCGAGTGGCTGGACGCCCCTTCCAAGCCGCGCGTCATCTCGCTCGTGAAGCCGACGGGCGACCGGAGCTGAGCGATTGGCCCGGCAGATCGCCCTGTGCGTGATAATCGTCGTTATCGCCTATGCCTGCCTATGGGCGGCGTGGGAATGGTTCTGACAATAACAGCCTATCGGAGGATGGAATGAACGAAGAACTTGATGCCCGTCTGGACACAATCGGCGAGGCGCTGCGCCGCAGGGCGGCGGAGCTCTCCGGCTCCGGCCAGGAACGGGATATCGCCCTGCTGATGGAAGGCCTCGCGACGACGATGGAGGCGGTCCGCTCGCTTGGCACGACCGTCGGCCGGATCGACGGCCTCCCGGGGCTTGGAAGCGACGGCATCTAGCGCGCCCGGCGTCCGATATGCCAAGGGTGCTCCATCTTCTTGAATCCGGAGCGTCCTTTTACGGGATATCCGGGAGATGCGCGGAGAAATGCCGCCGGCTGACGTCGGCGCATTGATCTTTGCGGCACACTCCCTATTCTTCTTCCGGTTGATGACCGAGAAGGGGAAAATCACATGCGACTGATGTCGATCGCAGCGCTTGCGTCCGCGTCCCTGTTCCTTGCGGGATGCATGACGGAGAGCAACTACAATCGCGCCCAGGAGATCGTCCGGGGCAGCCCGGCGGCAAAACGCGACGGCGTGAACAAGTGCTATGCCGGTGCCCGCAGGGCATCGCCCGCCCGCAAGGCCGAGATGGCGAAGATCATGAATGTCAGCCCCGCCGGGACGTCGCCCGCATCTATTGCCAGCGCACGTTTAACGGCGTCGCCAGCGGCCGCATCACCTACAGCGACTTCAGGACGAACAGCCCCCGCTTCATCCGGGTGATCCAGGGGCGGTGAGCATCGGGGCCGGCGTGACGGGGAGACGGCCGTCCCGCCGCGCCAGACGCATTGCCAAAAGGAGAACGGCATGGACGAGGACCTGAAGGCGGAAATCGTCCGGCTTGCCGGCGAGGCCGAGGAAATCCGGCCGCATATCGCGGACATCCACGATCTCGCCGCCCGCCTTCATTCCCGGTTTCCCCATCGCGCCGAGGGCGAGATCATCGAACGGATGAAGAGCGAGTGGCAGGCGCGCGGCCTGCCCTGGGATCGGGGTTAGAGCATTTCCAGCAAAATGCGCAGCGGCTTTGCGTCCGGAAATGCGTAAAAACAAAGAGATAGAGCACTTTCGCGATTCGGAGAAACGCAGAAGTGCTCTGGCGGGGACAAGGACGGCACGGCACTTGCCCGTGTCACCGGCCCGCATCCCGAAGCCCGCTTTTGAAACTGAGGGCTTTCGCGCACGGCCGCCGGCCCGTAGGATCTGCGGCCCGATGTGCCGGTGCGGGTCAGGATGCGATCTGGCTGGCTCTCTCTTCGGCCGCCTCGCCTTGCGCCGCCGCGGGAGACGCTCCTTTTCCTGGAGTTCCCGGTACTGCTCCCTGATGCCGGCGAGACGTCCGGGCAGGACGGCCTCGATCATCTCCCATGCCTCGATCTCGTCATCCGCCGCGTGCAGGCCGTTCCAGCCGCCGCCTTCCGTTTCCAGTATCGGCCGGATGTCCTCCCACATCTGCTTGCGCAGATATTCCTTGGTCTCGTGGATGCGGGCGTTGGAAACGAACGGATGCACCTCCAGCAAAGCCGACGGGGCTGCCTGCGCGCCGGGTCGTAAACGAAGATCGCGGCGGCGGGGCCGTTGACGATCGCCTTCAGGCTTTGCAGGGAGGCAAGGTCGCTGCCGACTTTCCAGTTGCCCCCGCGCAGCTTGCGCTTGGCGATCTCCCGCTGCTCGCCGTCCAGAACGTCGACCGAGAGGATCTGCAACCCCTGCTCGGTCAGGACGGGCTTCATCTTCTCCAGCCAGCCGACGTTCAGGCCGGAATCGCGCAGGACGAAGACGCCGAGCTCCCCCTGCCCCGTCTTTTGCGGTTGGGCTTGTACAGCTCGCGGTGCCAGCGGCTCTTGACGCCCATCTTTCTCAGGAGATCGGTCGGCGCGCCCCAGCCGTTGGCGAGGAGAAACTGGTGCAGCGACAGGAACGAAACGGGCTCGTTGATATCCATGGCGTGGAACAGCGACCGTATGAGGTCCGCGTGGCTGTGCTTGCCCTTGTCGAGGCTCTTCTGCTTGTCGCCCGCGCCGAAGGGCAGGTCGGACTGCTCGGCCTTGTGGTAGACGGCGTGATAGATGAAGCTGAGCATATGCCTCCGGCTGTCGGGGACGGGATACATACCCTTGTAGTCGACGGCCGACTCCAATATCTCCTCGGCCAGATGCGGGGGATAATAGGGCATGCTGCGATAGGTGCCCTTGAGTATCCCGTTGACGGTGAAAATATCGAAGCCGTCCTGCTGGACGTGTCGCGGACGAGAAGGCCCGTCAGCTTTTCATAATCGACGTCGTCGACCAGGATATCGATGTCGCCGTCGACGACGGGCAGGCCGTAGAACCATCTGAGAATGACGAAACGCGCATTCGTCGCCTTCGCCGCGGTGATAAACGCGTCGACAGACATGTCCGGCGGAAGGCGCCAGCGCTTCTTCGCTTTCTTCGCCGGTTGCGCCTTATCTTTCAGGGATTTCACCTGTGCAGCGAATTCACCGGCTTTGGGCGGGGCAGGCTGTTTCTTGCTATCATTCTTCTTTGAAATACCCAGCCACTTGATCAGGTTCATAAGGGGATGCCTTTTGTTGATGGTGCCCGGACAATATACGGAACCATCGGCATAGCCAAGCCTGCGGCACCCGCCCTCCGGCATGATGAAAGGCTTTCCGCGCCGCCTTTTTCCGCACGTCTCCGCCAGCTGAATCGGAGCCGCCAGCCGCGCTATTGACAAAGGTCGGCGCATTGGCCACTGCCTCTCGGCCGCATCGTCGAAAGGGTTGATATATGGGACATCGGTTGCTTGCCCTGTTGCGCACGTCGCGAAGAATGCTGCGCCATCCCTGGGAGACGATCGGAAAGAAGGCGTGGGGCCGCAAGCAGTTCTGCAAGCGGATGCGCGGGCGAGGCCGCGCCGCCCGTCCGCAATCGCCTCTCCCTGATCCTGTGCGTCGGCGATGCGCCGAAATACCTGGACACGTTCCTTTCCCGGCCGTGCGGCAATCGACGGGATTGGAGAATGTCGAGATCATCGTCGTCGACGACGGCGCCGGCGATCAGGTCGGGGGCCATCGTCCGGCGGCGGCAGCGCCGCTTTCCCAAGGCCATCACCTATATCCACCAGGAGGACCAGGACTCTCCGCCGCCCGCAACACGGGTCTCGCGCACGCCACGGGCGACTGGGTGAGCTTCGGCGATCCCGACGACTTCCTGGACCCGAACCTCTTCGCCAGGATCGATGCCGAAATCAGCGGCACGCAGGGACAGGCGCCCGTGATGATCGCGACAAGGCCCGTCTCCTACCAGCAGGATGCCGACAGGTTCCGCACGGACCATCCGCTCGACTACCGTTTCGCGGACACCCGGACGGAGCTGCCCGCCGCCGACCCGGGCAACCACATCCAGCCGCAGGTGTCCTCCGCCTGGCTCGACCGGGCCGCGATCGAGCGCCACGGGCTGCGGTTCGATCCGCGGATCGGGCCGGCCTTCGAGGACGCCCATTTCGTCAACAGGCTGCTTTTGCGGGAACCGGAGAGGAACGTCGTCTTCCTGCGCGACGCGAACACCTACTATCGCACGCGGCCCAATGCGGGCGTATCGGCCGAATGGTACATCGACCAGTTTCGCCATGGCTATCTGGACCTGCTGGAGCAGGCCTGGCGGCGCGCGGCGTGGTCCCGAGGTTCATCCAGCGCACGGTCCTCTACGGCGCCTTCGGACATATCAAGCATCTCGTCGACCGCCCCGAACAGGCCAGCGCTTCGCGGAGGACCAGAAGGGGGAGATCTTCCGGCTCCTGAACAGGATCTTCTCCGACATCGATGAAGACGTCATCAACGGCTTCGAGCTCGGCAAGTGCCACGAGGAGGATAAGGTCGCGCTGCTGGCCCTGTTCAAGGGCGCGACGCGGCCCGAGGGTGCGCTCTATGCCAGGCACCATGACGATGCCAACAACCTGCTTCAACTGAGCTATTATTCCGGCGGCACGCCGCCGCATGTGACGGCGACGGTCAACGGCACCTCGTCGCGCCGCTCATGCCCAGCAAGCGGCAGATCCTGTTCATCGACCGCCCCTATTTCACGGAGCACAGGTTCTGGATACCGGCCCTGCCCGAAGACGAGATCGGCGCGGATGTCGACGGCGTGCCGGCGCATCTGAAATACGGCCGGGTGTTCATCGGAGCGGCCGCTCCGCTGTCGGCCATCGTCAAGCATCTGGAGCGCTCCAAGGCATCGGCCGCCGCTTCCAGGCCTCTCGCGGAACCGGCTCGCTCGTGGTGCCCACCTATAATGTGGGGGCCTACCTGGACGAGTTCCTCTCCTCGGTCGTGCGGCAATCGACGGGGCTGGAGAATGTCGAGATCATCATCGTGGACGACGGCGCCACCGACCAGTCCGGCGCCATCGCCCGGCGGTGGCAGAGCTGCTATCCCGACGCCATCACCTATATCCACCAGGAGAACCAGGACTTTCCGCCGCCCGCAATACCGGGCTCGCGCATGCCACGGGCGACTGGGTGAGCTTCGCGATCCCGACGACTTCCTGGACGCGAACTATTTCGCGACCGTCGATGCCGAGATCAGCAGGCGGTATTCCCGTCCCCTCCCCTGATGGTATCGGCAAGGCCGGTTTTCTATCACGAGGATACAGACAGGTTCAGCAACATTCATCCGCTGGACTACCGCTTCGCCCAGCCGCGCACGGAACTGCCGTCCTCGGACCTGCGCAACCAGATCCAGTTGCAGGTGTGCTCCGCCTGGTTCGACCGGGCGGCGATCGAGCGTCACGGCCTGCGGTTCGATTCCCGGATCAGGCCGACATTCGAGGACGGGCATTTCTCAACAGACTGCTCCTGCGCGAGCCGGACAGGAACGTCGTCTTCCTGCGCGACGCGAACTATTTCTATCGCAAGCGCGCCAATGCGAGCTCGCTTGTCGACGGGGCCAAGCTCAAGGTCGAGTGGTACAGCGACCAGTTCCGCTACGGCGATGTCGACCTGCTGGAGCAGGCCCGCGCGATAGCGGCGGACAGGTGCCGCGGTTCGTCCAGCGCACGGTTCTCTACGACGTCTTCCTGGCGCTTTCGCTATCTGGTCGATCACCCGGAACGCACCGACTTTCTCACGGAAGAGCAGAAGAGCGAGTTCCTGCGGCTCCTCGACGCGGTCTTCCCCCATATCGACGAGAGCACCATAAACGACTTCAACCTGGGCAAGTGCCACGAGGAGCACAAGATCGCCCCCTGGCCATGTTCAAGGACGCGGTACGGCCGCAAGGCATCCTCTATTGCCGACAATACGACCCGGCAACGGGCTGGTGCAGCTAAGCTACTGCTCGGGCGGAGCCAGCCGGAGATCGTTGCGGCGGTCAACGGCAACGCCGTCGCGGCGCAAATGTCCAGCAAGCGGCAGAGCCTGTTCAAGGCGGAATCGGCTCTACTTCCCGGAGCACAGGTTCTGGATCCCGGTTGCCGAAGGCGACGAGATCAGCGCAAGCTTCGACGGCAAGTTCCCGCTCGCCTGAAATATGGCGGAAAGACGATCGAGCCGTTGCCAGGGCCTTGCGACTATCGTCGCGCACATGCAGAAACCGCAGCCGAAGGCGGCGACCCTGGATGCCTCCATGCTGGAGCTGCGCATGCAGGCGCGCTCCGAGGAGGCGCGCGCCCGCTACGGCGATTGCTGGCTGCTCATGGACCGCGAAGACGCCGCGGACGACAATGCGGAGCATCTTATCGCCATCTCTTGCAATCGGGGCGGTCCGATCGGGCATTCTATGTGCTGAGACGGATTCCCGGACTGGGACCGTCTTGCCGCGGACGGTTTCCGGCTGCTGGAATATCAAAGCGAGAGCCATTTCTGCGCGCTTACGCATGCGACCTTCGTGATCTCGTCGCATATCGACCATCACATCCCTGGCCGTGGCCGGCAAACCAATGCGCTGATATGGTCGACTACAGGTTCATCTTCCTGCAGCACGGCGTCATTCTGCACGACCTGTCCCAATGGCTGAACACCAAGCCCATCTTCCTGTTCGTGACGTCCACCGAGGCGGAGTACGAGTCCATCGCCGGCTACGACAGCAACTACATCTTCTCCGAGAAGGAGGTGCTGCTTTCCGGCCTGCCGCGCCATGACCGCCTGCTGGCGCGGCGTCGAGCCGCGCAAGATCATGATCATGCCGACATGGCGCCGCTCCCTGACCGACGAAAGCGTTCGCGTCGGCATGGCGCGCGGCAAGATCGCGAACTTCGAGGAGACGGACTATGCGCGCCACTGGGGGCCTTGCTGCGCAGCGAGCGCCTGCGCCGGATCGCGGAGGAGGCCGGCCTCGGCATTCTCTTCTGCCCGCATCCGAACATGTCCATGTACATCGACGACTTCGACGTCCCCGGCCATGTCGAGGTCCGCCACCCGTTGGCCGCTCAATCACCCAGGCCTCTTCACGGAAGCCGGCATGATGATCACCGACTATCTGTCCGTCGCGTTCGAAATGGCCTATCTCGAACGCCCCGTCCTGTATTACCTTCTTGACATCGACCAGCTTTTCTCGACGGGGCATTTCTACAAGCGGGGATATTTCGAATACTTGAAGGATGGCTTCGGCCCTGTGGAAACCGCGCTTGACGCGCTTCTCGATCAGGTCGAGGCGACTTGTGCCGGCCGGGAAAAGCCGGACTATGTACCGTGCGAGCGGACGCTCCTGTTCCGCGACGGCCACTGGTGCGCGCGGGTCCACGAGGCCATTCTCCGGCTGGAGGAGCCCGCTCGGCCGAGCCGCCGGACAGGAGCTGAATCGTAGAGGGAGCGTTTCACGCCTCGCCGGACAGGACGAGGAAGATCGGACGCGGGAACGGACAGGTGAGGGATCAGTGAGAACCCCATTTCGGGACATGGAAATGCTGGCGGATGCTTGTGTTCCGAAGGACTTCGCCGTCGCATCCTGGGAGATCGCGCCTATAAAGAAAGGCAGGGGCTCGAATTCCCGCGGCGTCTTCCGCCATGTCGTGCGCAATGAAGACGGCGGCAAGCTGGAATTCTTCCAGAAGAGCTTCAAGGACAAATTCCTCGATATTTCCGCCCGTGTGGATCAGCCCGTCTATTCCCTCGATCCCGAGATCTACTTCCTGACCAAAATCGCACCGGAGCTCGGGGGAGAAGGCTGGGGCGTGCCTTCCGTCTTGATGTCGAATCTTCAAGCCGCAGCCAGTCCTATGTCCTGTGCGAGTTCATCGCCGGAAGAGGACCTTCGAGAACCGACGAGAGCGCCTTTCGCCTGGCCTCCATCGCCGGGCAGATCAACGCGGCCTGCCTGACGCCGGAACATAAGTCCGCCCTGCCGTCGGAACACCTTCCGAGTGTGAAATACAGGACGCTCGACGCGCTGGCGATGGAACTGATCAGGAAGATCAACGACGAGATACAACCCGACCAAAGGGTCGACTTCCATCAGATCGAGCCCATCGTCAACGACTGGAGAGCCAGGGCATCGGCCTTGCCTAAGGCGTTCTCCCATGGAGACCTGTGGTTCCACAACATCGTCGAAAGAGGCGGCAAATATTACGTCACCGACTGGGGGACCGTCGCCTTGCTTCCCATCGGCTTCGATCTCGGCGAGGCAATAGCGAACTACTTCATCGGCAAGGACTTCGACAGGAACGCATTCCACGAATTCATATTTTTGCGAAAGGTATCGACGGCATGCTGCCGGGCGAAGCGGGGCATGCGGACGTCGTTCAAGGCTTCCCTGCACTGTATCCTGACATGGCTCCTGCCGAACCACGTCACCCGGGTCGCCCGCCAGTACAGGAAGAACGGCGAGATGCCCCTGGAGGCGACGAGCATGGTGACCGCCGTCCTGAAGCTGACGAAGGCACTGGCGACGCGGGGCTAGAGTCATTTCCGGTGCAATCCGCTTCACCGGAAATGCTCCAGATTCTGTTTTCCGCACTATCCGACGCCGAAGCGATCCCGCTTCGGCCGGAAATTACATCAGCCGGATCGTTGCAGAAAGCTGCAACGTCGATTATGGCATCGTGGCTGCGGCCGTCCTTTACATGGAAGTCACCCCTCATGAAAAACATCAACTTCCAGGCCAAGAAGAAGGGCAATTACGCCGAAGTCGAGAGGCCATTTTCGGCGCTATAGGCCGCCACCTGCCGGCCGGCAGCTTCTCCTATCGCCATCGGCACAATCCCGACCTGCTGAACATGTCGATGTTCTTCGGCCGGGGCGGCGACGTTTTCATGTCGCACTCCGGCGTCGCTGACAAGAACTACATGTACAGGAGGCATGAAGACGGGCGCTTCATGATCAACGACTATGCCACCCTGTTCGTGCCCGGCCCCTGGCTGAAGGACGTGCTGCTGGCGACGCCCGGCGTCGAGCTCGAGGCAAGGCAGATCGTCCCTGTCGGCTGGCCGCGCCTGGATACGCTGCTGGGGGGGAAGGCATGAAGGCACGCGGCGAGACGACGAAGGGCGAAAAGCTCAAGGTCCTATGGGCTCATCACGCATGACGCCCGCCGGCACGGGCAGCGGAGAATATCTCGACATCGTCCTATCCGGGCTTCCTGTTCTTCACCGATCGGCTCGCCGAGAAAGTCGACCTGTCCATCGGCCTGCATCCGCGCAACCGCGAGGACAAGCAGCCGACCGGGATCAGCATGCTGGAGGCTTCGATGTCGTCATCTCCGACTTCGGCACTCATGGCTTTACGAGGCCTGAGGGCTCGGCAAGCCCGTCATCTTCCCCTATTGGATCATCGGCAAGGGCGTGCAAGAAATACCGGCCGAAGAGCGCCGAGGAAGCCCATAGGTATCTTCAAAGAACAGGCTCGGCTATCACCCGGACAGTTTCGACGAGCTTCATGGCGCTTCGGGCAACAGCCGCTGCGTCGCCATCGGGCCGGACGTGACCGCCTTCATGGAGCAATATCTTCCGAGCGAGACAAGGGGCCGGTCCGGTGCCATCTGCGCGGCCGAACTGACCCGGCTTGCCGGCGATCTCGACGCCGCCTTCGCCGCCGCCCGGTCCACACGTCCGGTAAGTCCGAGGGAAGGGAAAAGCCCCCGTTGGCCGCAGCGACCGCAGGAAAAGATGCGACCCGCGTCGCCCCTCCTCGCCCATAACCCTGCGTCCATGGCGACACGGCTTGCCAGCGCATTGGCCTCCGCCTGGAAACGGCTGCGGCCCTGAGTGCCGCCGGGCAAGGCGCATGGGTCTTGCCACGGGACCTTGCCCCGCATTAATTTGGCGCGTGGTTTCGGGTGGAGACGACAGCATTGATACGGCTTCTTTTTTCTATGCGTCCTCCTGTACTGCTTTCCCGGCGCACGCCTGGACGGTCAAAGGGCACGCCGTCGTCGGCATCATCGCCGAAAACCACCGGATGCCGCAAGTCTGCGTTGCCGCGGGTGCGGGAGATGCTCGCGTCGTGGAAGACAAGTGCATTTCCTGCTGGCCGAGGTCGCTTCCTGGGCAGACCATATGCGCCACCTCAGCGTCCCCAAGCAACCCTCCCACATGGTCACGCTCGACGGCGGCGACACCCCCTACGATCCCGCCCGCCATTGCAAGAGAAACGCCTGCATCCTGGGGGCTATCGAGGGGGTGCAAAGAAACATTGAAATCGCCCGATGCCCCCCTCGACGTCGAAGACGGCGGCGTTGAAATACCTCGTGCATTTCATCGGCGAGATCTCCATGGAGCGCCGATGACGCGACGCGGCCTGGGCGAGGGATCGAGGTGATTTTTCCACGGCAAGCAGGTCACACTGCACAAGGTCTGGGATGCGGACTCCCCGTCAACGACCAGAAGCGCCGTGGTCAAGGCGCTGCGGAGTTCGTGGAGAAGACGGCGCGGCCTGCTAAGGGCGGACCGATCGAGCCTCGCCTACGGCACCGAGGACGCGACATCACCCGCGATCATCCGCCTGAATTGCCCGCCGCCGCCCCGGACGAGCTGGCCGTCCTGCCGGACAGCTATACGCAGAAGAACTGGCCGGTCGCCCGCGAACGCCTGAACCTCGCCGGACGGCGCCTGCCGACATACCGAACGCCATCTACGGCAAGGCGAGATAGGCCCTGCCCCTCCATGCGCAGAAAGTCCGCCAACCCACGGTGCCCGGAGCGCGCGTCCTGGGCCAGGCATTTCCTGACGGAAAGCCGCTTCACCCCGTTCTGGGACGTGGGCAGATGGCCGGATGACCATGTTCCGCCGCCGGTATGCCCAAGAGTCGACAGGCACGAAAAGATGATCCGCCGAATTGCAAACCTGCTCGAAAACCGCCGCGGCCGCCGCCGGTGTCCGGACGCGCTCCCGGCGGCCGGAACGGGAATTCCCCCTGCTGGCGGCGATGCGCGCGCATGGAACGGCCTGCGCGAGTGGGTTTCACGCGGACTGTCGATGGCCGGCCTGGTTCCGACCTCCCGGCGGAACTCAGCCTCGATACCACGCGCCGCGCGACCGGCCTTGCGGGCGACAGGGACATCGCCCGCGCGATCTCCTTCCTCGATCTCCTCGGCCCTGCAGGCACCTCGCCCGGTCGCGGGACGAGGCGCTCCTCGTTTTCGACGGCGACGGCATATGGCGCAGCCCCGCGTGCGGCCCGCTGGACCGGCATGCGTCCCGCCGCATCGCCTGGGGCTGCGTCGAGCTTGCCGTCGCGGACGCATCCGGCCGGACGACGGAACGCGTACTGTCCATCTCTGGCGCTCGACGAAGGACTATGCTGCGTGGCCATCAGCCGAGGCGCCGGTCAAGCGCGCGCGAACGCCGCCAGCAGCATGCCCGACTGGCTTCATCCGGCCGATTCCACGGCAGCGCCGCCGGATATCGTCCAGACCTGGGCCGACGCCCACGAGTCTGCCTGGCGCGACCTGGTGTCCCCCTACAAGGACATCGGCCGGATCGACCCGGACCGTTTCGAGCAGACGGACGGGGAGCTGAAATATTCCCTGCGGTCGGTGGCTTTTCGCCCCTGGGCGCGGCGCATCCATATCTTCAGCAATTGCGCGCCACCCGACTGGTTCCGCGAGACCGACCGGATCCGCTGGGTCCGGCACGAGGAGGTGGTGGCGGAGACACACCTGCCGCTTTTCAACTCCCATGCCATCGAGACCTTCCTGTACGAGATCCCCGGCCTTACCGAGAACTTCATCTATTTCAACGACGATTTTTTCCTCTCGGCACCCAGTGCGGCTGTCGGATTTCCACGGCCTATGGCCGCTCGCTGGCAAGGCTGGAGCTCTTCGACGGGACGCTGCACTATCTCGATACGCTGGCGGAAGAGGGAAAGGCCGAGGAGTGGCAGGCGGCCGCGCTGAACAGCGCGCGGCTGGCGCAGGCGCGGAACGGCATCTTCCCGACGCGGTTGCACCGCCATGCCCCCTATTCCCTCTGCCGAAGCGTCTATGACAGGATGATCCGCGACTATCCCCGCGAAGCCGACACGACCTGCTCCGCCCGCTTCCGGTCCCGGGACGACGTCCCCTTCACCTCTTCCTCTACCACCACCTCGCCCTGGCTCCGGCCAGGCCGTGGACGTGGACGAGGAGTCCCTGATCCTCGGGTCGACGAATTTCCGCCAGTTCCTCAAGCACAGGCGGTATCGCAGCATTCGCTGCCTGAACGACGGCGGCAACAGCGGCGCTGGACGCGGACTATCGCACCCAAGCTGGAGTTCCTTTCAAGGCACTATGCCTTCAAGTCGCCCTGCGAGCGACAGGCCCTCGCGGATGCAGGCGCCGGCATTGACACGGGCCGTGGAACTGAGTTGCAGAAATCACGTCATGCCGACGCACGCCCTCGATCCCGCGGCAAAGGAGCGGCGCCGAAGCCGACCGATCAATTGAGGTGCCCGGCCATGCGCCGCGTGTTGACATACGGAACCTTCGACACCCTGCATCACGGGCACGTCCGCCTTCTCCGGCGCGCGCGCGCCTTGGGGACTACCTGATCGTCGCGCTGTCGACGGACGAATTCAACGCGGTGAAGGGCAAGAAGGCCATGTTCACCTATGACGCGCGCAAGGAAGACCTCGAGGCGCTGCGTTACGTCGACCTCGTCATTCCGGAGCGGACCTGGGAGCAGGACGATCGACGACGACCGCACGTACCACGTCGACACCTTCCACGATGGCGACAGACTGGGCCGGAAAATTTGATTCCTCATGGACCATTGCGACGTCGTCTACCTGGAACGGACGCCCTCGATCTCCAGCACGCGGATCCGCCAGATCTTCGACGTCAACGCCAAATGATCCCGCGTTCGCGCCGGTTCACGCGGATGGCTCAATATGAGGGAGGAGAATGGCGCGCCAGCCAGGTGAAGATGACAGCATGCCGTCTATGCCACAGCCCTCTAAACGAGTTTATGAAATCCGTGCTCAAATGCGTGTAGGCTCCGGCGAACCATTCCTCGCCGTCCATCCGCTAAGGGCACTGACCCCGGGCATGCAACATCGCGCTCAGCAGCGAGATAAAAGGCCTCCTTGTCATCTGATGCTGCCAGTGTACCCCATGCGCCCTTGGGGCGTAGGCGCTATGAGGACGGCCAGACGGTGAATTTACATGCCCGCACGGTTAAGCGCTTGGAGAAGCGCACTTCGTTCCGGCTGCTCGTATCTGGGGAAGCTTAGCGCAAGCCATGCTTACAAATTGATGACTTGGTTATCGGATGGGGTACGACTTGCAGATCGTTGCGTTGTGAGCAAGAGTGCTGGGCAAAGGGGATCTGACTTGGCATCTGAACAAGAGGCATCGGCCGCACCCGCTAATCCAGAAAAGACCGCTCGCCGCAAGATACCGGGCGGTCTTCCGTACACGTCTAGTCCGGGGTCTTGCGGCGTGTCTTCGAGAAGATACCAACTTCGGAGAAGCCGGGCACCTTCACCTATGACTTTCTCGGCACGGTCATGGAATGCAAGAGGAGGAGCTGCACGACCAATTATTCCGATCTTGAAGGCGACAGGCTTCCTCAATCAAACGGGAGCGCCCACAGAACTCTACGCGCAGTTCCAGACCGATGCAGGTCGCCCTGCGGCCGCCCTTCAATGCCCTGCGAAATGGCTTCGGCGAGATATTTCTGACGCAATCAGTACGCGCATAAGGCCGAGGAAGCTGCGCTTATCGACGTTATCGTGGCGATCACCGGCCTCCCGAAGAAAGAAGGGATTGTCCGTTACATCCTCGCCACCTTCCAAGCGTTTCAAGAGTATGCAAAAAGCAGGCGCGTGAGGATGCTAAGGCCGATGAGAAAAGCGACGCGGGCCAGTCGCACGATACTCCACCTCCATCACCCACCGACCAAAATGGTAGCGGAAATGGACGGCTACAACTTTCTGCTCGGGGGAAGGCTGTCCTTGAGGCGCTTGGAGACGGAGGGGGTCGCAGCGATGCGACGCCGTAAGGTCAAGCCCGGTCCTCAAGAAGATGCGTTGTTGCCTGCATGGCGACGTTCCCCTTCTTCCATCACCCGATCAAAAAGCAGCGTAGGCAGATCGGTTATCTTGATGATGTCGGCAGCGAGTTCGTCGAAGGTCGCGCACTCGACGACGGCCACGTCGACGCCGGCCGCTTTGGCCCGATCTAGGAATTCGATCACTGCCGGCAGTAAGCGCGAAGCTGACGAGGTGAGCCAGTACAGTCCGTTCGGAAACGGCGACGGCGCATCGAGAACCGTGTTCAGCGCCTCCATGATCGAAGCGTCGCGTCCGCTATAGCCGACGAAGATCATTCCGAAGCGCTTTCCGGATTCCACCAGCACATGCCGCATCCGGGCGTCCTGTTCCTCTAGTTCCGATCCCGTGTTCTTAATCGCGATCGACTGATAATCACCGTGGAGCTTAGCGACCAACGGCCAGTCCGATTCATTGAGGCACCGCATGGCACGGTCGGCGGAATCGATCGCCGCCACAGTCGGGCGGTTCTGGTCGTCTACTGGCAGAATCCCATTTGCCGAATGCGCCGACTCCTCGATGAGCGGATCGAAGTTCGTCGTGAAAACGCAATCGACCTTGCCGGCAGCGATCAGACTGCCAAGTACCTTGTGTCCAAAACAGGGACTGCCCTTTGAGATCGCATCGTCGATATACTGTCGGCGATGCCGGGCCTCTGGATACACCGCTTCGAAGGCCTTGGCGTATTCCGTGGGATCGCCGTCAGGCGGCAACAGTGACGTTTGCCGGAAAAAGGCATCGATCCTATCGATCCAGATGGGATCAGCCGTATCGATCTCCCGCTTTGACAGGTTTGTCTCACGGCAAAATATCTGCGCCTTGAAATCGCGGATCATGGCATAGCCGGTCGGGATACCAGAGGCGGCCGATGCACCTGCGCCGAGGAACCACGCCACAAGATTTGGCCTAAGATCGAACGCTGTCGCGAATTGTGCGGCGGAGATAGTTTTTATCGGCACAGGCTCCCCTTTCAGGCCGTCGTGGGGAGCGGGTCGGTTCCCTCGCTCAGGATGGCGAGATATCGCCGGTAACTGAACA
This sequence comes from Thauera sp. SDU_THAU2, assembly GCF_038260575.1. Lineage (NCBI taxonomy): Bacteria > Pseudomonadati > Pseudomonadota > Betaproteobacteria > Rhodocyclales > Zoogloeaceae > Thauera > Thauera sp. SDU_THAU2. Next base: position 56,333 of record NZ_JBBWUN010000002.1, read on the forward strand.
CGCGCCCCGTTTGCGCCCGGTGATTTCTTCAACGATGCCGAACCGTTCCAGATCGGCGAGCGCCGCATTGACCGTGGGGGCTGAGAGCCCTGTTTGCTGAACGAGTTGGTTGGCCGTCAGGAACGGGTTTTGCTGAAACAGATCGTGGATACGCAGCGCGGAGCCTGCCCGGTCGCTCTCTGTCGTGATCCGCTCGCGGTCTTCCTTGAACAGATCGACAATCCGGGTGGCGGCCTCGAATGCCTGATTGGCCGTATCCGCAACACCGGCAAGGAAGAAATCGAGCCAGGCTTCCCATGCCCTGTGCTCGCGCACCTCCTGAAGCAGGCGGTAATAGTCGGCGCGATGCGTTTTAAGGTAGAGGCTCAGATAGAGCAGCGGCTTGCGCAGCACACCGTTGACGCAGAGGTACAGTGTCACCAACAAGCGACCGATCCTGCCATTGCCATCAAGGAACGGGTGGATGGTCTCGAATTGGACGTGCAGCAGCCCGGCCTTGATCAGGGGCAGGCAGACGCGAGCCGTCCTCGTGCATGAAGCGCTCAAGCGCATCGAGACAAGCACCCATCTCGGTCGGCGGTGGCGGCACGAACAGTGCGTTGCCTGGACGTGAACCACCGATCCAGTTCTGAGACCGCCGAAACTCGCCGGGATTTTTCGTGCCGCCGCGCCCGCTTTGCAGCAGTCGCTCATGCATCTCGCGGATCAGATGGAGTGACAGCGGCAGATCTTCCAGACGCTCCAGCCCATACATCATCGCATCGACATAGTTCGACACTTCACGGATGTCGTCGATCGCTGGCCGGCCTGCGCCTCGGTTTCGAAGCGGAGCAGGTCCGAAAGAGTCGATTGTGTGCCCTCTATCTGGGATGAAAGGACGGCCTCCTTCCTCACATACATATAAAGGAACAGCTCTTGACGCGGCAGCAGCATGGTGATGCCGTCCAGACGCCCCAAGGCGCGTTCGGCCAGACTTAACCGCTCCAAGAGGGCCAGCACGTCAATGGCCGGTTCTGGAGGCAGTGAGGGCGGAACGTAGGCACGCACGATTTCCCCCGCAACGGGGGTTTCGACAAAAGCGGCCTAGCCGAAAGTTAGAAGCTGATTCGGACATGCCCGATTATGAGGGCGCAGTGTTATTTAAGCAATTGGCTCTTGGCTTAAATAGACGTTGAGCTAAGTTAAGCGCCCTTAAATAGCGCAGCGATACCATTATGGGCGGGTAGCGTTGGCGAATGGCTTCTTCGGGCTCAGCGGACGACTGCTCAACCACCAATATGAAGGCAGGTAGCTATCATATAAAGCTCCAAACGCGAAGCCTTCGTGGGACCCCAAGCGACCGGAGACGATTCGAACTTTGTTACCGCCAAACGCCGCCGTTTGTACGCTTTTCTGCACATAGGCTGCCTACTACCCCGATGAAAGGATTAACTTCGGCGGTTATAGCGTAGTATAGATGGCAATCGGCGGAATTTGGCGCACCCGGTAGGATTCGAACCTACGACCTTTGGAATCGGAATTGGTAGACAGCGATTATAAACTCTTGTTTTTACATGTGCTGCAATTCAGCTGCGCTATGAATGCGCTAGATTCCTGCTTTGCTATCGATAGGAGCGAATGGCTGCTTGATCGAGCTCTGCCGCGGGTACAAGCTTGAAATGTCGTTCCTCGACCACCTTCACCGTGTTCTCCTCCACGGTGAGTTCGAATAGTGCGATTTTCTCGGTTCCGATAAATTGCGCGGACACAGCTCTAGCCCTCATGCCAGGATATTGCTGTGCGCACCAAGCGAGATCTTGTTTTGTCTGCACGACTGAAATTTGGTCCGTGCCGCCTTTTGCCTGGACTGGTATGGCATAGTGACAACCGTATTTGTCTATGCCGACATATAGCTCGTCGATTTCAATCTGCCCTATGCCTCTCACGGTAGTGCGCAAATGATTCTGTAGCGAATAGGTGGTAAGGCCTAGGAAAATATCGATAAGACGATTGTAGCGGACAATCGCGAGTAGAGCTTGCTCATCATCCAAAGCATACGCTCTGATCATCTCAGGCGTGCCATCCGGAACCCCGATGGTAACAAGCTCCTCCCTCGGTAGAATTCGGTTCAAAGGAACCAAGACGAACTTGTACCTTGCCCGTCCTGCTCCCTCGATGATCCATTCCATTCCGGGCGGTTGCGTAGCAACAATCGCTTCGGGAAAGCTTTTCCGGTAGCGGAGGGCATAAATCACATCCCCTAAGTTTTTTGGGAGCGATACCTCCATGTCCGTTGCTGCACGCTCAATATCCGCTCGCTCAAATTCGAATTCAGTCACCCCATCGCTATAGTGCTCTGAGAAAATCCGGCCGATAATTTCTTGGTATATGTTCCCTCGGGGGCTCTTAGCCATCGCTAAGTGCCCCTAGCGCTGCCAGTCTCGCAGCTTCCGTCTCATGCTGCTTCCTCTTCCGGATATTAGAATTCCGATCTCGCTTCGTCTTCGGAGCCACCACCCCAAGAAGATCGGCGGCCTCGCTGACTGTTGCATAAAGCAAGGCTTCATCGCCCAACTCGATGGTTTCATCCGGGCGAGTTGCTTCTTTGCCCATCGCAGCAATTAGGCTGCTTGCAACAGCGCGAGCTAGCGGGGGAGGAACTGAGTTGCCTATCTGCCTCGCACCGTGCCATTTTGTGGAGTGCAACCTGAACCAGTCAGGGAAACCGTGAAGGCGGGCCATCTCCCGTACTGTGATGCAGCGCGAATATCGGTAGTGGATCGGTCTAGGGCTGGTGAATGCACCTCGTGCTCCATCCGTGCCCGGCACGAAGCGTATTCGATACACCGTTTGCGTCGAGCTTGAAAAATCGGCTTATAGGTTCGCTCTCTCCCGATGGAGTTTCCGCGAAACGGCGGCGAGAAATCTCCGTATGCTCTGTCCTCCAAGAAGAGGTCAAAGTCGCGGAATCCCAATTTCTTCGATAGCCGAAATGCCACGCGTCATTGGTGAGGCAGCGGAGCTCAGCAGCATACAGGCTAGGCTCTCCGTATTTAACTGTCTTCGCTTTATCGCCGTTAGCCAACTCATCGAACTGATCGGCGTCCGGCAAATCCCCCAATGGCCTCCTCAACGCTCGGCCCGGCTGGAAGGCGATCCGATGTGCCGTTCGCGGCGCGGGTAATTGCTGATGGGAACTCTGGCAGGGCCAGCCCACGTTTACATCCGATCAAAATAAGTCGCTCGCGTTGCTGCGGAACGCCGTATTCCGATGCATTGAAAACTTTCCACGGTAGACGGACATCGTAGCCGGCCTTCTGAAAAGCCTCGACGACTTCCTCCAGAAATTTGCGTTGTCTGCCAACTGTCAAACCCTTCACATTCTCAAACACGAAGTAGTTGGCATCTAGCTCGGTGACGATCCGGACGAAGTCGTAAACCAACCTGTTTCGTGGATCGTCCAAAGACCGCTGACCGATCATGGAGAAGCCCTGGCATGGAGGTCCACCAAAGACGACATCTACCGTCGCATCAGCGCTTAAGCCGGCCGCTTCCCTGATTTCCTCCCCCGATAAGCCTGTGACGCTACGAGGAAGCACGGCGCAGTTTGGAAAATTGAACTTGTGGACGGCACAATGGACGGGGGTCGATTTCAACCGCTGCTACAACATCGAAACCAGCTTGCTCGAAGCCGAGGCTTAGACCGCCTGCACCCGCAAACAGGTCGATGCCAATAGGTCTGGTCATAATCCTACTCCGCAAACTTTTCTGCGGCCTCGGGGGGCAGTTCCCGGCGGCCCCAAGAAGTGCCTTATGCTTGCAACCGCGCTATCAAGATCTGCAACCTGACATTGCCAAACGACAAGCGATTCCCATCCTGCTTCTCTTAGCGCGTTTATGGTTCGTTCGTCTCTAGCTTTGTTGGCTTCGATCTTGGGTATCCAATACTCATTTCGAGATTTCGGCAGTTTTCCCTTTGAGCAGTTATGCCCGTGCCAAAAGCATCCATGTATGAATACAACTTTGTGGCGAGATGGAAAGACGATATCAGGGCGCCCCCGGAAGTTTTTTTGCATGCAGCCGGAACCTATATCCCAGCCGATGCAATGCACGTCGGATCGCGAGTTCCGGGCCAGTGTCTTTCTGACCTACAGATTGCATGATGTGGCGGCGCTGTGCGGGTGTTCTGGTGTCTACCAAATCACGCTCCGGAGATGCCGTGGAGTTCGGGTTCCAATCGGTACGCTATAGTTTGCGTAATTGACAAAGGTAAGGCGTGCGCCGCCTCCGCTTGGTATGCAGCAACGCCATCGGCAACTGGTATGCCCTGCATCTCAAAAACTGCTATCACTCTTTGCGGCCCAATACGCTCAGTTTTGGCGGCAACTGGAACGATGAAATCGATATCGCTAAGTCCAGCTTCTATGCTGGTGCGATGAGACATTAGCGCTACTTGCGACTTGATCTGATCGGGCAGAATAGGCTCGTCCCGATTTGCCTCGAATGTTACAAGCGCCTTTTGCAGGGTCGCCCCAGTTTTGAATGTCATCAGAAATAGCGCGTCGATTTCAGGAACGCCCTTGATGCTGTTCTGTAGATGGAGGAAATCCACGACCGCTATATTAGAAAATAGGGCGAAGTGGGTTTCCAGAACGCGCTGATGAACGCAGACTTGAGTTAGCCATGGCTCGTCAGCTCGACCGAGTGCTCGTGCAGCGGAAGGGAGAGATATCGTTTCAATCCGATGTATGACAACGTCTGGCGGCAAAACAAACCCATCGGGAAATGGGATTGTTTGGCCAGGAGAAAACGGCACGAAGTCGAATACTCTCCCTTCACTATAAGACTGGCGCGCCGTGTAACCGACCTCAGCGATTTCCTGCGGCCAATGAGCGTTCCGATTTTTGCTCCTGAGGAAATCTTTCAGAAAATTTGCCGGATTGGTTGCTGCCAGCGAAATCCCTTCATCCGCACGAAGCTGTAGGATTACCTCCTGAATTTCGTCGTTTGTCACTGTATGGGCGGTGAAGACCTTGGTCTTCCAATTGTATCGGCGATCAAACAAAACGCGAAAAACCGCTGGTTTTTCACTTCCTCGGGCCATGATCGCTTACCTCGTCGATTCGTTCTGGGTGATAGTGATCGCCGAGCGTAAAAAAGTGAACACAATAAAGTTTGCAACCCTAATGTTCTGTCGTCGGTTGTTTGGGTTGCAGGTATCGCTGCTGCTAAAAAACAGCTTCTTTTGGCTGACTATTATGGTCTGGTTCTAATCGAAGAGGCGTGGCGTTAGCGAGGGAGGTTTAGTCGAGTGTATGTTCTACCGGTCTTGCTTCCGCAAGAGCCTTGGCGCGGAACTTCTCAAGTAGGTCTTCTGGCGTTAATAAATTGATTGGGACGCCAAGCATATCTTCAAGTTCGACTTGTAGGCCACCCAGGTCAAAAAGGGTTGCTCCTGGCAGGGCATCGACCAGAATATCAAGATCGCTGCCGTCAGCATCATCGCCACGGGCCAAGGAACCAAACACGCGCAGATTGCCCGCGCGGAAGTGGATAACCAAGGATCGGACGTCGGCACGATGCCTTTCGAATGCGATTGACGGTCTCATGAGCGATCCATTTAGCTTTTTTCTGTTCTATAGTGGCTGACTTAGCTTGCAAGCGGACGGATTTTGGAAACGACACATTTACCGGCGTTTGCAAAGGAAGTCGTATCTCAGTCTGGTGATCGTATAGACGTGTCTGAAATAAACGCCCCACCTCCCTTTGATTTCAAAAACCACTTGTGCAAGAAGTTGCCGAAGCAATTTTTGCGCGAGGTAATTTTTAGATGCTAAAGTTTGGTATCGACAACGTGCGTCGCCTCGAACACGTTGACCCGATCGAAATTAAACCCATCACCCTGCTGTTAGGTAGAAACAGCGGTGGAAAAAGTACATTTCTCCGAACCTTTCCACTCTTTCGTCAATCGCTCATGACGAGGACAAGTTCACCGATCCTTTGGTACGGCGACCTGGTTGATTTTGGATCTTTTGACACTGTTCTCGGCGAGGGATGCTCAATCGAAATCCGTCTATTTCTCCTACATAATCGATCATGTTGGGTAGTGGAAGATCGCCCAGTATACCTCGGCGAAGAGCTTGGTTACTATCGAAGAGCCGCGGCACCGCAAACAATCAGGGACGTCCGCTACATAGTAGGCATCGAGCGGCGCGGGGAAAGGACCCGCATTTCATCGATAAGCATTAATATTGCGAACCCAGAACTGCGTGTATTGCTAGAGAGATCGATGATAGCAACTCAATCCGGAAAATTCAAGTAAATGACGATGACATACTAGCGGCAATATCTCCACTGCGGCTTGCTCTCTCGACTGGGTCTTTGTTTCCAGATTTGCGAGGTATTTGAGATCCAAGGATGATCCCAGTCGAGACTTCTGGGCGTCAGGTGCCGGCTCCGCTCTTATGCCGGCGCTCACCAAGCTTCTTAGGCGCACGATTGATCAGCGCGTTAAAGATCGGACGATAGCGGATATCGCTGCGCGCCTAATAGCCTCGGGTATTGCCGATAAGGAAAAGTTTGAAACCATCGGTGGCAGCAACGGCATAACTGTTGGTCGCCTATTTCGTAGTCTGTCAAGTGACCCAGGCAACAAAACTTATCAGCAGATAGCCCTTCTACTAAATGCCGCCGCACTCCCATCGGTCTTTAGAACTATTGGGCAACATCTTCGGACCATATTGAGCGCGACGCTCTATATCGGTCCAGCTAGAGCTAGGAGCGAGCGCTACTACCGCTCCTCAAGACTTGGCAGTTTCAGAGATTGATCCTGACGGGAAAAACTTCCCTATGTTTTTGAATTCTTTGAATCGGCACCAAATCGAAGAGTTCTCAAGATGGGTTCACAGCCTATTTGGATATGGCGTTAAAGTCTCCCAACAAACTGGCCATATTAGTATTCATTTAACAGATGGAAGTACAGAAACAAACATAGTCGACGTCGGATATGGGGTATCGCAAATTCCTGCCCGTTTTGGGGCAAATCTGGTGGGCGCGCAATAGAACGGTTTCGAGGAATTCGCGTACGCCGTTAGCGCTTCTGGCTATCGAACAGCCGGAGTTGCATCTACATCCGGCGCACCAAGCTTTGTTGGCTGACGCGTTGGTTGGAGAAGCGCCGTTGCATCATCACATACGAAGCCCACATCGGCCAGAATGCGTGTCTATATAGTTGAGACGCACAGCGAAACGCTCGTAAACAGGCTTGGTGAATTCATCGCCGTAAAGCGGTTAGATCCACGAGATGTTCAGGTCATTTTGTTCGAGCCGGTTGATGACACGGGTAAAACGTCAGTGGGAACCGTCGAGTACGATAACGACGGCACTCTTATTGATTGGCCATACGGATTTTTTCAGCCTGCGGTTCTCTAATGATTTTTAGATGGTTTCTGGACGACGGATTCGAAGGAATATCGAATGATCCCAAGCTTCCTGAAGTTACTTCAGAGATCTTGCGGGCGCACCGGCGAGGCCACCACCTCGTAATAACAGACCGGCAACTAGCCGCCGAATTGCAAAAGCTGCAACTATCGCGCGCTGATCACGCTTTACTAGAGCGACTTGGGTCTGAATTCACGCAAACAGGCGGGCTGCACAAACGGTCAAGTGCGTATGTGGTCGTGCGTAACACCATGGAGGATATTGCTAGCCAACAAGGTTCTGGAGTACCACGTCTGGCTTGGCTTGATAGCAAAGTCCAGACTATTAGAGCCGAGTGTTCTGCTGGTCGAGAACTCGGGCATTGACGGTTGGTTTTCTTAAACAAGTGTTTGAGTGCGTCGGCATTCGCGGAAAGCCTGGGCCTGTAGCAATGGACACGATGCACGGTGGAGGCGATGATATTGCCAACGTCCTTGACGATATTCTTCCAAATAAACGAATTGAAATTGCTATTGTCGACTCTGGATAAGAGCGCGCCCGTGTCGTCTGAAAGTCCTAAGATAGCGCGCTTAAACAAATCATTCGTCAAAAAACAGTGGCTTTCTTGGTGCAGTGGGCAGCCCACCTTGCCGCGAGATCGAGAATTTGATCCTGTCGACGAGTAGCGCAGCTTCCTACAGGAGCTGGCTCCGCGACAAATCCAAGTGCTTTTTGCAAATATGTGATGCCGAGGAAAAAAATGGCATCTCATCGCCACAGTGCTTCATCAGCTATTTTGACTTCAAAGCGGGGGTATCGTCCGCTACCGCCTCTAAGCTGGCCCTAAAGGAGCGAAGCTGGTTGGAACCCAAGATTGCCATGGCAGGACTAGATTTCAATGCATTTGAGGTGCACGGCTATGGCGACCGTGTGATCCATCAGATCAAGGCAGACGGTAAGCATATTGCATCCCTTCGCACTGGACTAAACCAACACAAATGGACTGGGAGATTTTTTGGCTTTTTCTTCGCGTTCGCCTGGTTCTTTTTGGCGAGCCGCTCAGTGCGCACATAGCTGAAGGCGGGAAGCCATAAGCTCCGTGTCCGTGTCCATATACCGGGACCGACGAGGAAAGCTAAATCTCACAAAATGTGCATTTTCTGAGGTTTTGGCCGGTGGCGGCTTATAAAACCTTAATTTTGCAGAGCTTCTTTCTGCGCCAATTTCCGGTCGCTCTTTTCGCCAGACGGCAACATAACGAAAGGCACGAAACCCCTGCCTTTTGTGAGGTTTGCATGAAACAGGCCCGCGGTGTTGACGGGAAACGGAATTCAAACGGCTGCTGGCCGTCGTGGCGCAGATGAAGCACGCGGGAAGGAACCGGCTGGCCCTGATGCTGTCCCATCTCGCAGGATTGCGCGCTGGAGAGATCGCAGCATTGACGGTGCGTGATGTGGTCGATGGCGACGGCAAGGTTCGTGAGCAATTGCGGTTGCGAGCAGAGATCACCAAGGGCGGCCATGCCCGAACGGTTTTCCTGAATGAGATGGCTCCGCCGAGAAATCGAACGATACCGAACCGAATGGCCCGAGGGCGGAAATGATGATGCTCCGTTGTTGATGACGCAAAAGCGAACGGCGTTCAGCTCGAACACGCTTTGCCAGTTGATGGCGCAGCTATATCGGCTTGCCGGTTCCGATGGTGCAACGTCGCATAGCGGACGACGCTGGTTCATCACCAAGCTTGCCCATTCCGGTGTCAGCCCGAAGGTCATCATGACATTGGCGGGACACCGGAACCTGACGACGACCCAACGCTATATCGACGTTCGGGACGATATGATGAAGGCGGCGGTCGATCTGCTTTAGGATAGGCTTGTCGCCAATGGCGATAAGTGAGCCCATTCCGAACGGAATGGGCTGTCGATAATCAAAAACCTCGAACGCCGTCAGCTTGTCGAGGAAACCTCGAATTTGCTCGGCAGGATGTCGACTCTCCTCCAGTTGCTGACGGTTGCAGTTTGCAGGGTGTCCCTCATCGCCATGATCCGGTAGCCTCTCCCTCTCAAGCCGATGAATATCGACCATGGCTAGGAGTTCCTGCTGGTGCCGGCTGAGATCGGTGAAAGGTCCAGCATCCGCCTCGCTCTGTTCGCCCGCTCTTTTATCTGCTCTTCGAAATGGACGATAACCCTGTCAGGGACGGCGCGACCCTTGGCTTTTGAGGAAGAGAGATAGCTTGGCCCTCTTCCCAGCCACATCTCAGAAAACTGTGCTTGCCCGGCAACGATATTCCCGCTCCAGACATTGTTGAGCACAAGGCTCATATCATGTGCGTCGGATACTCTTCCAGTTGCAATGCCAGGCGCGGCGTTTACATCGGCGTGAGTGATGGTAGCGGAAAAAAACGTATCGCCACTGCTTGATAGGGGATCATAAATCTCGACGATAAAGCTGATGCTTTCTCCAGCCGCGAGATCGACCGGGCCATAGAAATTGTAATATTCTTGTATGCTATAAGATTGCCCACCACTTCCGGGCGCGCCGCCAATACCTACATCTGCCTGAAGCAGTCCGCGTCCGGTGCTGTTGAATTAGGAGATCGTTGAGAGATCGACGGACGTGGTTGTCACGCGAACGTCACCGGAAGCGCCACGTACAAACGACGAGACCACGGAGGTCTTGTTCTGCGCCTCATCCTTGATGTCAGCGATATCTGTGTCGAGCCAATTCTGTCCGCTAAAGCTGGCGGATTTTGAGATGCTGACAACTTGCTCCTTGAGTTGCTCAAGCTCAGCCTGAACCTTCGCTTCTTTATCGACACCGTCCTCCTTGGCCGCCACCAGCTTGGCTTTGAACTCGGAGAGGACGTCGATGACAGCTTCCATTCCGGCATAGGCGACATCGACTTTTGCAGCACCCAAGCCAGGGGCATCCTGCACTGCTGACAGCGCCATATTGTCCGAACGCATCGTCGTGGAAATCGACCAATAGGCGGCATTGTCGGCTGCTACCTGAACCCGAAGCCCGGAACTGACCTGTCGTTGCGTGTCGATCATGCTGGCGCCGATTGTCCGCAAGGTCTCAAGCGCGGCCATAGCCGAATTGTTCGTCAGGATGCTGGTCATGGCCTTCAGTCCGGTCTCTTGCCTGCCTTGCTGCAAGCCAATCCTCCGTCCCGACAAACGCCTTTACACTTCGTTCACGTTTACCAATGTTTAACGATGTCGCCGCTAGTAGTCATGGTTGGTTGATGGCTGTGCGGTGTAGGTGTGAGACCAAGATCTAACTAGGGAATTAATCACCCAACCCCAACCCAGCAACCCACACCACCCCACCACTTCACCCCTCTCCCTCACGGCCTCCCGCGCCTCGCGCCCCACGTTGCCTACGGTTCTATCCGATCAATAAGAAGATCCACGACTTGATGGAGGCCGAGAGCAATCAGCGCGATACCGGTACTCTCCTAGGTTTCTGCGTCACGCTGAAGAAGCTATAGGGGGATAGTGTGGGACGGCTGCGGGGGCAGTCGGGCGCCTTCCCCGATGAGCAGAGCCTGATGGTCTGTTACTCGTTGAGCGATTGCGGGATATGGGCGTGGAGAGTGTTGATTGCCACTGAGAACTGACCCGGCGTTTCCACCGAGAATTGACCCGCCTCTTAGGTATGTTTCGGGTCTGTGGTCGTGGTCAAGTTTCTCGTTTTCTCCCTCATCGTTTTGGTGTCGTGCGCGGAGCTGTTCTTGAAGCGGAAGCTGTCGTTTCCGGTTTCTAGGATGTGGCAATGATGCGTGAGGCGGTCCAGCAGCGCGGTGGTCATCTTGGCATCGCCAAAGACGCTGGCCCATTCGCTGAAGCTGAGGTTTGTCGTGATGATGACGCTGGTGCGTTCGTAGAGCTTGCTGAGCAGATGGAACAGCATCGCACCGCCCGAGGCACTGAACGGCAGGTACCCGAGCTCGTCGAGGATAACGAGATCGGAATGGACAAGCCGATTGGCGATCTGGCCAGATCGTCCTTGCGCCTTCTCCTGCTCGAGCGCGTTGACCAGCTCGACGGTCGAGAAGAACCGGACACGCTTGTGATGATGCTCGATGGCCTGGACACCTATTGCCGTCGCGATGTGCGTCTTGCCCGTGCCGGGACCGCCGACCAGGACAATGTTGTTGGCGTCGTCGAGGAACTCGCAGCGGTGAAGCTGGCGCACGAGCGCCTCGTTGATCTCGCTGCTGGCAAAATCGAAGCCATTTAGATCACGATAGGCAGGAAAGCGGGCGGTCTTGAGCTGATAGGCAGTCGATCGCACTTCCCGTTCGGCCGTTTCCGCTTTCAAAAGCTGCGACAGGATCGGAATGGCGGCTTCAAATGCCGGCGACCCTTGCTCGGTCAGTTCGCCGACGGCTTGTGCCATGCCGTGCATCTTCAATTGCCGCAGCATGATGACGATCGCGCCGCTTGCTGGATTATGACGCATGGCGGGTCTCCGTCTTTCTCAGGGCATCGTATCGTTCGACATTGGCCTTGGGCTCGTTGATGAGCGTCAGGGCTTGCGGCGCATCGATGGTCGGCGGGGTGAAGGATTTGCCGTCGACGAGACGATGCAGCAGATTCAGCACATGCGTCTTGGTCGGCACGCCGGACTTCAGCGCCATGTCGACGGCCGAGAGTACCGCCTGTTCGTCGTGCTGGAGAATAAGCGCCAGAATGTCGACCATCTCGCGATCCCCTCCCGGCTTCTTCAGGAGATATTGCTGCAGAGCCCGGAATGCGTCTGGAAGCTCGGCGAACGGTGCGCCATTACGAAGAGCGCCTGGCTTTCGCTGCACCACCGCCAAATAGTGCCGCCAATCGTAGATGGTCTGCCCAGGCCGGTCATGAGACCGATCAATGACGCGACGATGTTCACAAACGATCTGTCCTTCTGCGGCGACGACAACGCGGTCTGGGTAAACCCGGAGGCTTACCGGCCGATTGGCGAAGGACGCCGGGACGCTGTAGCGATTACGCTCCAGATGTACGAGGCAGGTCGGTGAGACACGTTTGGTGTATTCGACAAACCCATCGAACGGCCGGATAACGGGCATAAGCGCGGGTACTTCCTCCGCCCAGATGTCGGCAATGGAGCCACGCATTTGACCGTGCGGGGTCTGCGCCCAGAACTCCTTGCAGCGCTGCTCGAGCCAGTCGTTCAGAGCATCCAGCGATGGAAAGCGCGGCGTTGGCTGCCACAGACGATGGCGCGCGTCCTGAACGTTCTTCTCGACCTGTCCCTTCTCCCAGCCCGAAGCCGGATTGCAGAACTCGGGTTCGAACAGGTAGTGGCTGGCCATCGCCTGGAAGCGCACGTTGACGTCACGCTCTTTGCCACGGCCGACCTTGTCGATCGCAGTGCGCATGTTGTCGTAGATGCCACGGCCGGGGATGCCCCTGAACACGCGGAATGCATGGTTGTGGGCATCGAACAGCATCTCGTGCGTCTGCAGGAGATAGGCCCGCACGATGAAGGCACGGCTATAGCTCAGCTTCGTGTGCGCAACCTGCAGCTTGGTGCGCTCATTGCCGATGATGGCCCAGTCTTCCGACCAGTCGAACTGGAAAGCTTCTCCAGGATCGAACGCCAGGGGCACATATGTCCCGCGACCCGTCGTCTGCAATTCCCGCTGACGATCATCACGCCATTCCCGGGCAAATGCCGCCACCCGATTATAGGAGCCCTCATAGCCGAGGCTCATCAGATCGGCATGCAACTGCTTCATCGTCCGCTTCTGTTTACGGTTCTTCTTGGATTCGGTCTTCAGCCAGGCCGACAACCGATCTGCAAACGGATCAAGCTTGCTCGGCCGCTCGGAACCTTGAACTTCGGCTCCACGCCGTCCAGGCGCAGGTATTTGCGGATCGTATTCGGGATAAGCCGGTCCTGCGGCAAATCTCCCGTATCGATAGTTGCTCTCGAAAATGCCAGCGTCGGATCACGCTCAATAACGCCATGTCGATCACTCCATAGCCCCCGCTGAAAACATGCGAGGGAAGGTTGGAACATGGGTCAATTCTCAATGGAAATATCAGGCCACGCCGGGTCAGTTCTCAGTGGCAATCAACAGATGGTAAGATGTGTAGGTGTGAAGTTTAGGTTGAAAAGTTTGAGTTTTTGATGGGGGGGGGGTGCGCCAGTTTTATTTCTGGAATATCAGAGATCAAGCGAAGACCGATAAGTCAATAAAATCAATAAGTTCGGTGGCGCACCCGACAGGATCTGAACCTGTGACCTTTGGAATCGAATCCAACACTCTATCCAGCTGAGCTACGGGTGCAGCCGAGTGGCCCTTGAGGGCTCGGGGTCATAGCGCAGCTTGGCGGTGGGTTCAATGGGCCGAAGCAAAAAATGCCCCGGAGATATCCGGGGCATTCGTGGTGGCGGAAACCGCTCAGGAGAAGTCGACCGGGCGGTCGCCGTCCTCGTCCTTTATGCGCGTCGGCAGGCCGATGCGGTTCAGGATGGCGATGAAGGGCTTCGGCGGCAGTTCCTCGACGTTGGCCATCCGCTTCACATCCCATTCGCCGGTGGCGATCAGCATCGCGGCGGCGACCGGGGGAACGCCGGCGGTGTAGGAGATGCCTTGGCTGCCGACTTCCTCATAGGCTTCCTTGTGGTCGGCCACGTTATAGATGAAGACGGTCTTTTCCTTGCCGTCCTTCAGGCCCTTCACGTAGTCGCCGATGCAGGTCTTGCCCTCGTGTCAGGGGCGAGCGAAGCCGGATCGGGCAGGCAGGCTTCACCACCTTCAGCGGCACCACTTCCTGGCCTTCGGCGAGCTTCACCGGCTGCTCGGAGAGGAGCCCGATGTTCTTCAGCACGGTGAAGACGTTGATGTAATGGTCGCCGAAGCCCATCCAGAAGCGCACGTCCGCGCCGTCCATGTTCTTGGCCAGCGAATGCACCTCGTCATGGCCGCAGATAGGCCTTGCGCTTGCCGACTATCGGCAGGTCGTATTCCTTGCCGATCTCGAACATCTTGTTGGTCTGCCACTGGCCGTTCTGCCAGGAATAGACGACGCCGGTGAATTCGCGGAAGCTGATCTCCGGATCGAAATTCGTGGCAAAATACTCGCTGTGGCTGCCGGCGTTGATGTCGACGATGTCGACGTCCGTCACCTTGTCGAGATATTCGTCCTTGGCGAGCTTGGCATAGGCGTTGACGACGCCCGGGTCGAAGCCGGCGCCGAGGATGGCGGTGATGCCCTTCTCCTCGCATTCGGCGGCGCGCTTCCACTCGTAGTTCGAAATACCGGCGGGGTCCTCGCGAGATCTTCGCCGGCTCCTCGTGGATCGCCGTGTCGATATAGGCGACGCCCGTGTCCATGCAGGCGCGCAGCACCGACATGTTGAGGAAGGCCGTGCCGACATTGATGACGATCTCGGCGCCGGTCGACTTGATCAGCGCCTTGGTCGCCTCGATGTCGAAGCGCGTCGTGGAGCGCGTGGCCTTCGAGCACGCCCTGCTCTTTCATCGCCTTCTTCTCATGAACGGACGCGATGATCTTGTCGCACTTCGCCTTGGTGCGCGAGGCGATATGGATGTCGCCGAGCACATCGTTGTGCGGCACCATGCGCCACGACCTGCGCGATCGCCGCCGGCGCCGATGATGAGCACGTTCTTCTTCATGTAACCGGGGAAATCTCCTTCTGCCCGTTGATCCCAGCCTCAGGAAAGGCTCTGTTCGTAGTCCGTGTAGGAAAATTCGCGGACGGTCCTGATCGTGCCATCCAGCTCGCGGATGGCGATGGCCGGCATTTTCACGCCGTTGAACCAGTTCTTCTTGACCATGGTGTAGCCGGCCGCGTCCTTGATGGAGATGCGGTCGCCGACCTTCAGTTCGTTCTCTCGAAGCGAACTCGCCGAAGATATCGCCGGCGAGGCAGGACTTTCCGCAGACCATGTAGCGATGCGGGCCGGCATTCGGCGACACTTTGGCGCTCTCGCGATAGATCAGCAGGTCCAGCATGTGCGCCTCGATGGAGCTGTCGACCACGGCAAGGTTCTTGCCGTTGGAGAGCGTCCAGAACGCTCACCTCCAGCGTCGTCGACTTGGTGATCGAGGCCTCGCCCGGCTCCAGATAGACCTGGACGCCATAGTCGCCGGCAAAGCGCTTCAGCCGCTCGGCGAAACGCTCGACGGGATAATCCTCGCCGGTGAAATGAATGCCACCGCCGAGGCTCACCCATTCGGCCTTTTTCAGCAGCGGTGCGAAACGCTCCTCAATGGTAGCCAGCATGCGGTCGAACAGGTCGAAATCGCCGTTCTCGCAATTGTTATGGATCATGAAGCCGGAGACGCGGTCCATCACGGCCTCGACCTTCTTCACGTCCCATTCGCCGAGGCGCGAGAAGGGCCGGGCCGGATCGGCGAGGTCGAAGCTGGAGGAGCTGACCTGCGGATTGAGCCGAAGCCCGCGCACGATGCCGGCGGCCTTGTCGGCGAAGCGGTCGAGCTGGCCGATGGAGTTGAAGATGATCTTGTCGGCGTGGGAGACGACCTCGTCGATCTCGTAGTCGGCATAGGCGACGGAGTAGGCGTGCGTCTCCTTGCCGAAGCGCTCGTGGCCGAGGCGCACCTCGTTCAGCGACGAGGAGGTGGTGCCGTCCATGTAGTCGCGCATCAGGTCGAAGACGGACCAGGTGGCGAAGCATTTCAGCGCCAGCAGCGCCTTGGCGCCGGAGGCCTCCCGCAGGCGGGCGATCGTCTCCATGTTGCGGAGAAGCTTCGACTTGTCGATCAGGTAATAGGGTGTCGTAGGATGCATTCTGTCAGTGCCCGTTCGCGTGCGGTTTGGCGGAAAGCTATGCCGCATGTTTATAGCGGCGGCGTGACGTGATGGTGAAAACGGGCGCAGCAGCGCCCCGGTTCCCGGCAACATGCCGAGGAGGGAGGATTCCGGCGTCAGGAAGGGATCGTGCCCGGAATCCAGCGCGGGATCAGCGCTTTCGCGCTGTTACCCCTCTGCCGCCCCATCATGCGGACGCGCGCGGACAGCACCCGCCTTCTCGAAGAGGCGAGACGAAAAACATCGGGACATGCCGTGGAGGCATGGCTCCGCAAGAGTTCTTCCGTTCGGGGGGCATCGACCGAGCCCATCCCCGATTGGAAGAGGGCGTCGTAAGACATCGCGCTCTCTCCAACCAGCAGATGAAACCTGCAACAAGTGCGTGGCCTTTAGCACAAGGCATCCCTCCGTTTCAACAGGGGGAGAAATTTCCGGCTCCGGCCCTTGCACCTCTAGTTACTAGAGGTCGTAGGGTGACCTCGAGATGAATTCGAGGACCGGACGATGAAGGAAGCAAGGCAAACGCGGTTTCGGGTCGGGGGCATGGATTGCGCCTCCTGCGCCGGCAAGATCGACAGGGCGGTCCGGCGCATGCCGGGCGTCAGCGACGTCTCCGTCTCCGTGACGGCCGGCACGATGCTGGTGCGCCACGACGAAACGAGCGACCTCGACGCCATCGGCCGGCAGGTGGCCGGCCTCGGCTATGCCGTCAGCCCCGGCGGGGCATCGTCCGGGGCGGCGGATCATGGGCACCGGGCCGACCACGGTCACGATCATGAGCACGACCATGCGCCCGATCATACGCATGACCACGGGCACGGGGCGGCGGCGAAGCCCGCCGTCGAGGGACTACATGGCCATGACCACGTGCCGTCCGACGGCCCGTGGTGGGCGAGCCGCAAGGGACAGGCAATGCTTCTGACCGGCGCGGCGCTCGTTCTCGCCTATGCCGCAGGCCTGCTCGCGCCGGCCATCGCGCCCTATGCCTTCACCGTGGCCATGCTGATCGGCCTCGTGCCCATCGCCCGGCGCGCCTTCATGGCTGCGCGGGCGGGCACGCCCTTCTCCATCGAGATGCTGATGACCATCGCCGCCGTCGGCGCGGTGATCATCAACGCGGCGGAAGAGGCGGCGGCGGTCGTCTTCCTCTTCCTCGTCGGGGAGTTACTGGAGGGCGTCGCCGCCGGCAAGGCGCGCGCCAGCATCACCTCGCTCGCCGCCCTCGTGCCCAAGAAGGCTTTCGTCGAGGAGGACGGCAGGACCCGCGAGGTGCCGGCCGAAACGCTTGCCGTCGGCACCGTCATCCTCGTGCGCCCGGGCGACCGCATTCCGGCCGACGGCATCGTCGTCGAGGGCGAGAGCGCCGTGGACGAGGCGCCCGTCACCGGCGAAAGCGTGCCGGTACGCAAGCGCGCGGAGGACACCATCTTCGCCGGCACCGTCAACGGCGACGCAGCCTTGCGCGTGCGCGTCACCGCCGCCGCGGCGGACAACACGATCGCCCGGGTGGTCCGGCTGGTGGAGGAGGCGCAGGAATCCAAGGCGCCCACCGAACGCTTCATCGACCGCTTCTCGCGCTACTACACACCGGCCGTGGTGGCGGTCGCCGCGCTGGTCGCCTGCCTTCCTCCGCTGCTTTTCGGCGGAAGCTGGAGCGAATGGATCTATAAGGGCCTCGCGGTGCTGCTCATCGGCTGCCCCTGCGCGCTCGTGATCTCGACCCCGGCGGCAATCGCGGCCGCGCTTTCGGCCGGCGCGCGGCGCGGCCTGCTGATGAAGGGCGGCGGCGTGCTGGAGGGGATGGGCAAGCTGACGGCCATCGCCTTCGACAAGACCGGCACGCTGACCGAGGGAAAGCCGAAGGTGACGGACATCGTCGCGCTGGCGAAGCCGGCGGAGGAGGTGCTGCGCCTCGCCGCCGCGCTGGAGACCGGCTCCAGCCACCCGCTCGCGCTCGCCATTCTCGACAGGGCGGCGGCCGATGGCATTGCCGTCCCGCCGGTCACGGGCGCGCATGCGCTCGGCGGCAAGGGCGTCGCCGGCACGGTCGAGGGCGTGGAGGTCTTCCTCGGCTCGCCCAAGGCGGCGGCCGGCCGCACGGCCTATTCCGGCGAGACGCGCGAACGCGTCGAGGCGCTGAACGCCGAGGGCAAGACGGTCTCGCTTCTCGTCGTCGACGGGGCCCTTGCCGGCGCCATCGCCATGCGCGACGAACCGCGCCCCGACGCCGCTGCGGGGCTGAAGGCGCTTTCCGACGCGGGCGTGCGCACGCTGATGCTGACCGGCGACAACCGCCGCACGGCCGAGGCGGTCGGCGCGCGGCTCGGCATCGAGGTCCGCGCCGAACTCATGCCGGAAGACAAGCAGCGCATCGTCGGCGAATTGCGCAAGGAAGGCCTCGTCGTCGGCAAGATCGGCGACGGCATCAACGATGCGCCGGCGCTCGCCGCGGCGGATATCGGCATCGCCATGGGCGGGGGCACGGACGTGGCGCTGGAGACGGCGGATGCGGCGATCCTGCACGGGCGCGTCGGCGACGTGGCGCTGATGATGGACCTGTCGAAGCGGACCATGCGTAACATCGCGGGAAACATCGTCATCGCGCTCGGCCTGAAGGGTGTCTTCCTCGTGACGACGATTGCCGGCATCACCGGCCTGTGGCCGGCCATCCTCGCCGATACCGGCGCGACGGTGCTGGTGACGCTCAACGCGCTGCGGCTGCTGCGGCCGATCCGCTGATCCCGTCAGTCGTGATCGGCCTCGCAGAGGCCGTGATCGGCAAGCGCGCGGATGACGTAGCAATCGCGGATCTGGTTGGAATGGCAATGGCTGGTGATGCGCTCCAGCTCGGCTTCCAGCTTCCGCAGCCGCGCGATCTTCGCCCGCACGGTCTCAAGCTGGGCGGCCGCGATGCGGTCGGCGTCCCGGCAGGGCCGCTCGGGATGCTGGCTGAGCTCGATCAGCTCGCGGATCGCGTCGATGGTCAGCCCGAGGTCGCGGGCATGCCGGATGAAGGACAGCCGGTCGCGCTCGGCGACGGAATAGCGCCGCTGGTTGCCCTCGGAGCGCTCCGCCGGGGACAGCAGGCCCATCTGCTCGTAGTAGCGGATCGTCGGGACCTTGACGCCCGTGGACCGGGACAGGTCGCCTATGGTCAGCATCGCTTCTTCCTTTCGAATTCCGGCCTTGCCTTCGCCGCGACATTTTCTCGCGCCAGAAGGGAGCCTGGGACAGGCTATACCGCTGAACGCAAATGAGAAAGCCGTCGCGTCAAATCAAGCTCCCGCCGGGCGGCCGCCCGTCGCGCGGATGGAAGTTAACGAAGTTCTAACCCATCCGCTCGAATCTGCCCTTATGAGAACAGACTGTCAGGTCCGAAGCCCGAAGCCGAAGAGATGATCGCAGCCAGACAAGACAAACGCCGCCGGGATGCCCGCCGTCCCTTCTCGCTCGTTCCGAAGCTCGTCGCGACGGCGCTTGCCGGCGCGCTGCTGGCCGGCTGCATGGCCATGGATTTCGCCGAGCAGGCCCCGGCGCCCAAGCTGTCGCGCAAGGTCGTGGCGGAAATGGCGGGCAAGAAGATGAAGCCGGAAAGCCCGGTGCTGATCCGCATCTTCAAGCAGGAGAGCGAGCTCGAGGTCTGGAAGGTCGATGCCAGCGGCGGCTACGCGCTGTTCAAGTCCTATCCGATGTGCCGCTGGTCGGGCAAGCTCGGGCCGAAGATGAAATCCGGCGACCGCCAGGCGCCGGAGGGCTTCTACCACGTCTCGGCGCGGATGCTGAACCCGAAGTCGCAATATTACGTCTCCTTCAATCTCGGCTATCCGAACCGGCTGGAATCGGCCCTCGGCTATACGGGCGAGGCGCTGATGGTGCACGGCGCCTGTTCCTCCTCCGGCTGCTACGCGATGACCGACCAGGGCGTCGGCGAGATCTACGCCATCGTGCAGAAGGCGCTGGAAGGCGGGCAGGAACGTTTCCAGGTGCAGGCCTACCCCTTCCGCATGACGGCGGCCAACATGGCCCGCCACCGGGGCGATCCCAGCATGCCGTTCTGGCGGACGCTGAAGGAGGGCTACGACGCCTTCGCCTTCACGAAGCGCCAGCCGAAAGTGTCGGTCTGCGGCAGCCGCTACGTCTTCAACCGGGACTTCGCCGACGGCGAGCCCGCCGATCCGCTGGCCGCCTGGCCCCGCCTCGACGCCGCTCGATGCCGGGCTGACGGCGAAGATCGAGACGGAGCGCAGGAAGGTGGACGAAGCGCTGACGGGCTCCGGCTCCGCGCCGGTCTCGGCCTATGTCGACGGCGGCATGCATCCGAGCTTCCGCAGCCTGCTGAAGCAGCACGGCGCCGACCGGATGGCGGCCAAGATTTCCGGCACCAAATATCCGGTGAGCCGCCCGGAGGCGGCGCTTGCCGATCCCTACACCCGCTTCGGCTTCTGATAGCCCGCGAAAGCACCGTGACATTTGGCGGCGGGAGACTACATCTCCCGGATCGCATGACGAAAGGAATCGACATGGATATTTTTCGCGCGGGATCGCGGGCCTCCGGCAAGGGCCCGTCCGACTGGTTCACCGGCACGGTGAGGATCGATCCTCTGTTCAATCCCTCGGCGCCCGAGCGCGT
This sequence comes from Thauera sp. SDU_THAU2, assembly GCF_038260575.1. Lineage (NCBI taxonomy): Bacteria > Pseudomonadati > Pseudomonadota > Betaproteobacteria > Rhodocyclales > Zoogloeaceae > Thauera > Thauera sp. SDU_THAU2. Next base: position 77,183 of record NZ_JBBWUN010000002.1, read on the forward strand.
GCAGGGCGCGAGCGTCACCTTCGAGCCCGGCGCGCGCACCGCATGGCACACCCATCCGCTCGGCCAGACGCTCGTCGTCACCGCCGGCTTCGGCCGGGTGCAGCGCTGGGACGGGCCGGTCGAGGAGATAAGGCCCGGCGACGTCGTCTGGTTCGCGCCGGGCGAGAAGCACTGGCACGGCGCGGCGCCCGACGTCGCGATGACCCATATCGCGGTCCAGGAAGTCGAGGACGGCAAGGTCGTCGACTGGCTGGAGCACGTGACCGACGCGCAGTATGGCGGCTGAGCAGTAAATTTACGTTCACGTCAATGTAATCCCGCAATCCGTCCTTGATGCCGCGTCGGAAAAACATCATCCTGTCCGCAGCGTATGGCTGGAGGATCGTCCGCTGCCGGAATGCCGGCGCATAACGAGGAGGAGTGCTCGATGTCGGAAACCGTCCACGATCCCGCCGCGCCGCCGGCGGACCGTTTCTGGCTCGCCTCCTATCCTGCGGGCATGGCCGCCGAGATCGCGCCGCTCAGCCATCCCTCCATCGGCGCGTTCGTCGAGGCGAGCTGCTCGCGCTTCGCCGCCCGCCCCGCCTTCACCAGCATGGGCCGGACCCTGACCTTCAAGCAGTTCGAGGCCGAGAGCCGCAAGGTCGCGGCCTGGCTGCAGGGCCGCGGGCTGGAAAGGGGCGACCGGGTGGCGGTGATGATGCCGAACATCCTGCAGAACCCGGTCGTGATCTTCGGCATCCTGCGCGCGGGCTTCGTCGTGGTGAACGTCAATCCGCTCTATACGCCGCGCGAGCTCGAGCACCAGTTGAAGGACTCGGGCGCCAAGACCCTCTTCGTGCTGGAGAACTTCGCCGGCACGGTCGCGAAGGTCGCTGCGCGCACCGCGCTGCGCGACGTGGTCGTCACCACCATGGGCGACATGCTCGGCCTCAAGGGCCTGCTCGTCAATTTCGTCGTGCGCAAGGTGAAGAAGCTCGTGCCGGCCTGGTCGTTGCCGGGGCATATCCCCTTCCGCCAGGTGCTCGCGGAAGGGGCGAACGCGGCCCTGCGGCCCGTCGCCCAGGACCCGCACGACGTCGCCTTCCTGCAATATACCGGCGGCACCACCGGCATCTCCAAGGGCGCGACGCTGACGCAGGCGAACCTGCTCTCCAACATGGAGCAGATCAGGCTGTGGATCGAGCCGACCTTCCAGACCAGGAAGCGGCCGGACCAGCTCGTCTTCGTCTGCGCCCTGCCGCTCTACCATATCTTCGCGCTGACGGTGAACGGGCTGATGGGCATCGCGCTCGGCGGCCACAACATCCTGATCCCCAATCCGCGCGACATTCCCGCCTTCGTCAAGGAACTGGGGAAACACCGGATCCATATCTTCCCCGGCCTCAACACGCTGTTCAACGCGCTGATGAACAATCCGGGCTTCGCCAGGCTCGATCTCTCCGGCCTCATGCTGACGCTCGGCGGCGGCATGGCGGTGCAGCGGCCAGTGGCCGAGCGCTGGCGGGCGATGACGGGCTGCAGCATCACCGAGGGCTACGGCCTTTCGGAAACGTCACCCGTGGCGACCGCCAACCGCTTCGACCGGTCCGACTTCACCGGCACCATCGGCCTGCCGCTGCCCTCGACCGAGATCGACATCCGCGACGACGACGGAAAACGGCTGGCCTTGGGCGAGATCGGCGAGATCTGCATTCGCGGGCCGCAGGTGATGGCCGGCTACTGGCAGCGGCCGGACGAGACGGCAACGGCCATGACCGCCGACGGCTTCTTCCGCTCCGGCGACATCGGCTTCATGACGGAAGGGGCTATACCAAGATTGTCGACCGCAAGAAGGACATGATCCTCGTCTCCGGCTTCAACGTCTTCCCGAACGAGGTGGAGGAAGTGGTGATGGCGCTTGCCGGCGTGCTCGAATGCGCCGCGATCGGCGTGCCGGACGGCCATTCCGGCGAGGCGGTGAAGCTCTTCGTCGTGCGCAAGGACGCCGCGCTCACCGAGGCGGAGGTCAAGGCGCATTGCGCGGCGAACCTGACGAACTACAAGCGGCCGAAATATGTGACGTTCCGCGAAAGCCCGCCGAAGTCGAATGTCGGGAAGATCCTGCGCAAGGAATTGCGGCAGGAAGAGAAGGGTCAAACCGGATTTAATTTTTTCGGCGAAGGCCCTATTGCGGACTTGATTTGGGGGCGGCAAAGCGACTAGCTAGCCGTCATCGTCCAACGCAGGGAACACGCCGATGAACGCGCTCGTCGAAAAGCTGAAATCCACCGTCCGGGACACCAACGCCGTCGATATCCGCGCGGCCTTCGCTGCCGATCCGAAGCGGTTTTCTCGCTACAGCCTGACGCTCGGCGACTTCCTGTTCGACTATTCGAAATGCGCGGTCAACGACGCCGTCCTCGACGGGCTGGAGGCACTGCGCGCGCGCGGCCGGCGTCGAGAAGAAGCGCGACGCCATGTTCGCCGGCGACATCATCAACATCACCGAGGAGCGCGCCGTGCTGCACACGGCGCTGCGCAACCGCTCCAACACGCCGGTCCTCGCCGGTGGCAAGGACGTCATGCCGGACGTCAACGGCGTGCTCGATGCGATGGGCGCCTTCTCCGACGCCGTCCGCTCCGGTTCGCTTACCGGCGCGACCGGCAGGAAGATCACCGACGTCGTCAATATCGGCATCGGCGGCTCCGACCTCGGGCCGGTCATGGCGACGCTGGCGCTCGCTCCCTATCATGACGGCCCGCGCCTGCATTTCGTCTCCAATATCGACGGCGCGCATATCGCCGACACGCTGAAGCTGCTCGACGCCGAGACCACGCTTTTCATCGTCGCCTCCAAGACCTTCACGACGATCGAGACGATGACCAATGCGGAGACGGCGCGGCGCTTCATCGTCGCCGCGCTCGGCGAGGCGGCCGTCGGCCATCATTTCTGCGCCGTCTCCACCGCGCTCGACAAGGTCGCCGCCTTCGGCATCGACGCCGAGCGCGTCTTCGGCTTCTGGGACTGGGTCGGCGGGCGTTATTCGATCTGGTCGGCCATCGGTCTGCCGCTTGGTGATCGCCATCGGCAAGCAGGATTTCGCCGATTTCCTGGCCGGCGGCCATGCCATCGACACCCATTTCCGCGAGGCGCCGGTGCGGGAGAACATCCCGATGATGCTCGGCCTAATCGGCTATTATCACCGCAACGTGCTCGGCTACGGCTCGCGCGCCATCCTGCCCTACGACCAGCGCCTTACCCGCTTCCCCGCCTATCTCCAGCAGCTCGACATGGAATCGAACGGCAAGTCCGTCACCATGGACTCTGACGCCCGTCGAGATGCAGACCGGTCCGGTCGTCTGGGGCGAGCCGGGCACCAACGGCCAGCACGCCTTCTACCAGCTCATCCATCAGGCACGGCGATCATCCCGGCCGAATTCATGATCGCCGCCAACGGCTACGAGAAGGCGCGCGCCACCAGCACGAGCTCCTGATCTCCAACCGCCTCGCCCAGTCCGAGGCACTGATGAAGGGCCGCACGCTGGCGGAAGCCAAGGCGCAGCTCACCTCCAAGGGCATGGACGAGGCGAAGGCGGACCGCATCGCACCCCATCGCGTCTTCCCGGGCAACCGCCCGTCCATCACCATGGTCTATGAGAGCCTGACGCCCTTCGCGCTCGGCCGGCTGATCGGCGCTCTACGAGCACCGCGTCTTCGTCGAGGGCGCGCTGTTCAACATCAATTCCTTCGACCAGTGGGGCGTGGAACTCGGCAAGGAGCTGGCGACGGGCCTGCTGCCGGTCGTCGAGGGCAAGCAGAGCGCGGAAGGCCACGATCCTCCACCGCCGGCCTCGTCGCGGCCCTGCTCGGGGCCGCCCGATAGGGCTCCAGACGGCGCGCGCCTCGACGGGCGCGCAGCCGTGGCGGGCGTGAGATTGCCGAGGAACTCGTGCGCGCAGGCGCTCCAGCTATAGGTCAGCGCCCGCTTACGCGCCAGGTCGCGCGGGATGTCCAGCGCCGCGAGTGCGGCCGTGCGCAGGTCTTCAGCGAGCGCGCCGCCGCCGGGCGAGAGAATGTCGCGCGGGGCCGTGACCGGGAATGCCGCCACCGGCAGACCGCTCGCCAGCGCCTCCAGGATCACGTTGCCGAACGTATCGGTGCGGCTCGGGAAGACGAAGGCGTCGGCCGAGGCATAGACGGCGGCAAGGTCCTCGCCGGTCCTGCGGCCGAGGAAATGCACGTCCGGATAGCGCTTGCGCAGCATCGGCAGGTCCGGTCCGTCGCCCACCACCACCTTGCTGCCCGGCAGGTCGAGCGACAGGAAGGCCGGCAGGTTCTTCTCCACCGCCACGCGCCCGACATTGAGGAAGACCGGGCGCGGCAGGCCGAGGTCCTGCCGCCGGCCGGGATCGAACAGCCGCGTATCGACGCCGCGCGACCAGCGCTTGATGCGCCTGAAGCCGCGCGTCGCCATCTCGGCGCCGAGCGAGGCGGTGGCGACCATCATGCCATTGCCGGCATTATGGAAGCGGCGCAGCCACCAGTAGCTGAGGCGTTCCGGCACCGGGAAGCGCGCGCCGATGAACTCGGGAAAGCGGGTGTGATAGGCGGTGGTGAAGGCAAGGCCTTGCTGCAGGCAGGCGCGCCGCGCCGCCATGCCGAGCGGCCCTTCCGTGGCGATATGGATATAGTCGGGCGCGAGCGCCCCGATCTCGCCGGCGACACGCCGCGTCGTGGCGATGGCGAGGCGGATGTCGGGATAGGAGGGCAAGGGGACGGTGGCGAAGCGCTCCGGCGTCAGGAACAGGACGCGCACGCCCTCCCCTCCATCGACCGCGCCAGCTCCTCCAGCGTGCGCACGACGCCGTTGAGCTGCGGATGCCAGGCATCCGTGACGATGAGGACGGTTGGCGGATGGACCGAATCGGAGAAAGAAAGAGCGGACATGGCCCCTTGGACCATGCCCGCGTGACAGGGCAATGACGCCGGCTTGCCGGGTGCGATCAACCGAGGCCGATCTCGTGCGCGAAGGGCGGATTGGCCCCGGCGCGCGAGACGGTGACGGCGGCGGCCTTGGCGCCGAGCGCCAGCGCGGCGGCGATCTGCTCGCCGGTGAGCTTCGCCACCTGCTCCTTGGTCAGAAGGTTCTGCATCTTGAGCGAGGCGAGGACGCCGGCATCGAACGTATCGCCGGCCCCGACCGTATCGACGACCGTCACGCGCTCGCTCGGCACCTCGATCTTCTGGTTTGCCGTATAGCCCGCCGCGCCGCGCGCCGCGCGTCACCACGACGAGCCTGGCGCCGTGATGCAGCCAGTGGCGCGCCAGCGTCTCCTCGTCGCCCTCCAGCCCGAACCAGGCGAGGTCCTCGTCGGAGAACTTGACGATGTCGGCCATGGCGGCCATGCGGCGGATGCGGGCGAGATGCGCGTCCTTGTCCCGGATGAAATCCGGACGGATGTTCGGATCGAGCGAGATGACGCGCTTCCATGCTCGCGCGCCAGAAGCGCTTCATAAGTCGATCCGCACGGTTCCGGGATGAGGCTGATGGCCCCGAAATGCAGCGCCTCGCATTCGTCGCCGACGGCCGGCAATTCGGCCTCGGTGATCATGCGGCCCGCCGTGTTCTCGTCATAAAAGGCATAGGTCGCATGGCCGTCGACGAGCTTGACGAAGGCGACCGTCGTCGGCCGCGAGAGCGTCGCGCAATAGCTGTAGTCCACACCGCTCTTGCGCAGCGTGTCGCGCAGGATGTCGCCCATCATGTCGTCGGACAGGCCCGTGAAGAAGCCGGTGGGCACCCCGAGGCGGCCGAGCGCGATCGCCGTGTTGAAAATGGCGCCGCCCGCATAGGGCGCATAGGCGTCCTCGCCGAGCGTCGAGGTGCGCGGCAGCATGTCGATGAGCGCTTCCCCACAGCACAGGATCATGAGCATTCCCCCCTTTGATCTTTCAATCGATTTAAACGATTGCCGCGAAAAGCGCCAGAGCGCATTTCACGCGGTCGGCAGCGCCGAGACGCCGCCATGGGCGGCCGACCAGGCGAGCGGCGCGTCGAAGAAGGATTCGACCGAGGCGAGCGTCGCCTCGTCGAAGAGCCCGTCCCGGCGCGCCACGGCGAGCACGTCGCGCCAGGTGGCGACATGATGGAGCCTGACGCCGCCATTCGCATAGCGCGCGCCTCGGCCTCCTTGAAGATGCCGTAGTAGAAGAGCGACATGCCGTGATCGACGATGCCGCCGGCGGCGCGGATGGCGTCGATGAAGGTGAACATGGAGCCGCCGACGGTGACGAGGTCCTCGATGACGAGGACGCGCGCCCCCTCCGGCATCACGCCCTCGATCTGCGCGTTGCGGCCATGGCCCTTCGGCTTCTTTCGCACGTAGATCATCGGCAGGGCGAGGCGGTCGGCGAGGAGCGCCGCGAAGGGGATGCCGGCCGTCTCGCCGCCGGCGATCGCGTCGAAGCGCTCGAGGCCGGCGCCGCGCGTGATCGTCGCGGCGGCGAAATCCATGATCGCCGAGCGGATGCGCGGATAGGAAAGGAGCTTGCGGCAGTCCATATAGACCGGGCTCGCCATGCCGGAGGCGAGCTTGTAGGGCTCCCCGGGACGGAAATGGACGGCCTCGATCTCCCCAGAGCATGCGGGCCATCAGCTCCGCCATCACGTTTCTGTCCGGAAAGGAATTGGAAAACATCGGCATCTCCCGCGTGACTGTTCAGGAGCGCATAGCAGCAAGAGGCGAGCCTTTCCAGATGAGGGCGCGTTTCCCGCACCCCGAAAATGCGAAAACCCTCCCCGGCCAGCCGGGGAGGGTCGCGGTTCCGGCAAGCCTGCCCGCACCTGCCGTCACCCTCGGCCTTGTGCCGAGGGTCTGCCGACATGCAATGAAATCGAGAGGTTCGCAGATGCTCGGGACAGGCCCGAGCATGACGAAGGAGAGGTTCCTCCCCGGGGATACCGGGGAGGATCTCAGGCGAAGGGTGGGAGGCTCAGGCCGCAAGGCTCTTCAGCGCGCTGCCGCGGCGGGCGTCGAGCGACCAAGCGCCGGCGCCGAAGGCCGCGAGCACGAGGAAGCCGCCGGCGATGGTGATGTTCTTCCACATCATCAGGCCGTTGAACATGGTCAGCAGGCCGTTGGCGCCTTCCGGGAAGTCCGGGATGTTGATCGGGCCGCCATGGAAGACGAGCGCCGTGAAGACGCAGAAGGCGGCGAGCAGCAGCGACGTGACCTTCGTCTGGAAGCCGACGAGGACGAAGAGGCCGGCGACCAGCTCGAACAGGCCGGCGAGATAGGCGAGCGCGGTCGCCGCCGGCAGGCCGGCCCCGGCGATCATGCCGGCCGTGCCGCTCGGATCGATCAGCTTGGGATAGCCGGCGGTTATGAACATCAGCGAGAGAAGGATGCGGCCGGCGAGGACGGCGAGGTTCTGTTGTTGCATGGGGGCTCCTGGGGCTCTGGTGTTTTCGGTGCGCGGGAGATAGCAGCTTTTCACCGTCAATCCATCCGTAATGGATGGAGACACTTCGTTCTGTTTTTGTGAACGATCCGCCTGTTCCCGGCGGAACAATCCGGGGCGGCGGCGCATGCGACAAGGGCGTGGACTTCCCGCCGTTGCCACCCCGGAGCCGTCATGCGCCACTATTGCCTCGCCCTCGCCCTTGCCGCCGCCTCCCTCGCCTTCACCGTCAGCGGCCATGCGGGCCTGCGCTACGGCGAGGAACGGTCCTCCATCCTCGGCCGGACCTGCGTGACGAAGGAAATCCGCAACGCCGACAGGGACGGGCGCGCGGTGATGCGCCGCGTGCGTCTCTGCCGGTAGGCGGCGCCGGCCGTTCTTTCTGTTGCATGCGCTCCGCCGGTGGGCGAAGATTTCCCCTTGTAAGGCGCGCCCGCCCGGACAGCGGCGGCCGGGGGAAACCGGGACATGAACGAGATCAACAAGAGTGCCGCGTTCTGGCGTTCTTTTCCGATTTTCGAAGGCTTCGGCAAGGAGACCATTGCCGAGATCGCATCGATCGCCACCTGGCGCCGATGGCCGGCCGGCACCGTCATCTTCCAGCGCGGCGACGAGGGTACCTATCTCATCGTGCTGGTCAACGGCCGCATCAAGCTCTCGCTCATCACGCCGCAGGGCAAGGAACTGTCGCTGCGCCAGCTCGAGGCGGGCTCGATCCTCGGCGAGATGGCGATCCTCGACGGCCAGCCGCGCTCGGCCGATGCGACGGCCGTCACGGCGACGGAAGGCTATGTCATCGCCAAGCGGGACTTCCTGGAGATCCTGACGCGCAACCCCACCGCCGCCCAGGCGATCATCCATTATCTCTGCACCAAGCTGCGCGAGACGACGGAGCAGCTCGAGACCATCGCACTCTACGATCTCGACGCGCGCGTCGCCCGCTTCTTCCTGGCGACGCTGCGCAACATCCATGGCGACGACCTGCCGGAAAGCGCCAATCTCCAGCTCTCGCTCAGCCAGACGGAGATCGCCAGCATCGTCGGCGCCAGCCGCCGAAGATCAACCGCTCGATCCTGGCACTGGAGGATCGGGCGCGATCCGGCGCAAGGACGGCATCATCCATTGCAATATCGGCCGGCTCTACGCAATCGCCGAGCCGGACGACGACTAGGCCGGCGATGCGCATCGAGGCGCGGGGCGTTCCGGCATGATCGCGAAGAAGGCGCGCCCTTCCTCGCCGGCCTCGCCGTGAGCCTCGCGGGCGCGGCCGGCCTCTACCTGTTCGGCGCGACGCTGGAGCGGCAGCAGGAATTCTTCTTCGACGCGCTGACCCAGGCCGTCCCCGTCGCGCAGACGCAGGACGTCGTGGTCGTCGACATCGACCGCAAGGCCTTCCAGTCCGCTCCCGAGCGGAGCTGGACGCGCGGGCAGACGGCGCAACTGATCGACCGGCTGGCGGCGGCCGGGCCGCGCGCCGTCGCCTTCGACTTCGTCTTCAGCACCGAATGCGCGGCCGACGAGACGGCGAACGCGGCGCTGGCAGCCGCCATCGGCCGGACGCCGACGGTGCTCGGCTTCCTCATCGGCGAGGATGCGGAAAACGCGCCGCGCCCCGTGCCGGCGCTCGCGCTGCAACGGCCGGTGATCGTGCCGGACCTGTGGTTCATCGACGGGACAGAGACCTCCTGCCCCTTCCTCCAGGACAGGGCCGTCTCGGCCGCGGCGGCCTTCCTCGTCGGCGACGAGGACGCGGTGGTGCGCCGTGTGCAGGCCTATGCGATCGTCGGCAACGCCGCCTATCCGGCGCTCGGGCTGGAAGTGGCGCGGATGGCGGCGGGCACGCGCACGCCGGTCCTTGGCGGCGACCCGACCTGGGTGCGCCATGACGGCCGCATCCTCAGGCTCGACGAGGACGGCAGCCTGCGCTTCGTCGCGAGCCGGGCCGAGGCCATCGCCGCGCGCACGGTCTCGGCCGCCGACGTCATGGCCGGGACGGTTCCAGCCGGGCGGATCGCCGGCAAGGTGGTCCTGATCGGCAGCAGCCTGCCCAATCTCGGCGGCCTGCGGGCGAGCGCCGCCATGCCGCTCGAACCCTCCGTGCAGATCCATGCGGATATCGCCAATGCGATCCTGACCGACCATATCCCGATGCGCGATCCGGCGCTCCTGCCGGTGGAGGCGGGGCTCGCGCTTCTCGCCGGGGCGGCGGCGGCGCTCGCCGCAGCGCGGCTGCGCCCGCTCTGGGCCGCGCTTGCGGGCCTCGGCCTCGTCGGCGCGGCCTTCGCCGGCGCCGCGGCACTCTATGCCCATACCGCTCTGCTTGCCGATGCCGTCGGCATCGCCGGCGTCGTCGCGCTCGCCGCGCTCGCAACGGGGCTCCTGCAATATGGCCATGTCCGCCGCGCGGAGGCGACGGCGCGGCAACGCTTCTCGCAATATCTGCCGCTCTCCGTCGTCTCGCGCTATATCGACAATCCCGACCTTGGACGAGTCGCCGGCGAGGAGCGGCGGGTGACCGCGCTCTTCACCGATATCGAGGGCTTTTCCGCACTGGCGCAGAAGATCGGGCCGCATGACCTCGTCCGGCTGCTCGACATCTATTTCTCCGAGGTCAACGCCCTGGTCGCGCGCCACGGCGGCATGGTCGACAAGGTGGTGGGCGACGCGGTGCACGCGCTCTTCAACGCGCCGGACGATCTCGACGGCCATGTCGACAAGGCGCTCGCCTGCGCCGAGGCCATCCGCCTGCTGACGGAGGAGATGCGCCGCCGACCGGTCTTTCTGGAAAAGGATTTCGGCCGCACGCGCATCGGCGTCGAGACCGGCATGGCGGTGCTGGGCGAGGTCGGCGCCGGCGGCAAGCTCGACTACACGGCCCATGGCGACGCGGTCAATCTCGCCGCCCGCCTCCAGGACGCCAACAAATTCCTCGGCACGCAGATCTGCGTCGGCCCGCGCGCGGCGGGCGAGAGCAGCCGCCCGCTCGTGCCCATCGGCAGCCACGAGATCCGCGGCTTTGGCACCATGGCGCTGTTCACGCTGGAAGAGACCGCCGACGCGAAGGCATGATGCCGGATCGGTTCTAGTATCTTGTTTTTACCGCATTATCCGACGCCGAAGCGATGCCGCCTCGGCTGGAAATGCTTCAGCGGATGCCGGCGCTCGCATAGGCCTCGCGGATGCGCGCCTCGCCCCATTGGACGATCTCCCCGGGTACTGCCCCCGGCGCGGCGATCTCGACGCCTTCGCCGGGGCCGACCTCGCGGGTCACGCCGCCGCCGGTGACGGCGACCCGGCCGTGCTCGACGAAGACGGCGAAGACGCCGCGGCTCGGGCCGGCGAAGAACTTGGTGCCGCGCACGCCGATCATGCCGAAGGCGGTGCGCATGGTCAGGTCGATCTTGGCCAGCCCCTCCGGCCGGTCGAAGACCATCTGGCCGGTGCCGAGCTCGATGACGCCGCCCTGCCCGGCGATGAAGCTGTCGATGAGGAGCTCGGTCTCGCTGCCGAGCCTGAGCATCGTGTCGTCGCCAAGCTCGAGCACGGCGAAGCTTTCCGGTCCCGTCGCGACGAAATCGCGGTCCAGGATGCTCGCCCCGGTCTGCAGGCCCTCCAGATGGTCCTCCTGCTTGCGGGTGACGTTGCCGGTCACCTCCTTCGCCTTGCCGATGACCATGTTGGCCTGCGTGGCGCGGATGCCGATGCCGGTGAGCGCCAGCGCGCCGGCGGCCATGAACAGGCGGCGGCTGATCGTGACGGAACCGGAGGACGGGTGCTGGCGCATGGCTTACCTCTCGCGCGGACGGCAATGACACGAATTGAACCGGGACCGGCCGGAACGTCAACACCGCATCCCACCGGCATGACAGACTTATGCGCCCGGGGGCGCCTTTCTCTGTTCCCGCGGAAACAGCGCGATACGAACGCCGCGCTATTCTGCACGCATCGATCCAGAAAGGGAGAAGGATCATGATGTCGCGATCCATCACAGTGAAGACGGCCGGCCGCGCCATTTTCTTCGCGGTCCTGCTTTCCGGCGCCGCCCATGCCAACGGCATGGCGGTCGAGGCCCAGTGCGACGCCGCCGCCGGCAGCCGCTACGATTCCACCCGCAACACGGCCTTTCCGCCGGTCGCCCTGGAGGACATGGCGATCGGACCGGCGCTCTCGGCCTGCCGCGAGGCCTACAATGCCGGCGGCGGCGCGCGCATGGCCTTCCAGCTCGCCCGGGCGCAGGAGCGCGCCGGCCAGGATCTCGAAGCCATGAAGCTCTACGGCGAGGCGGCGAAGCTCGGCCATACGGTCGCCATGGTCAATTACGGCGCCATGCTCGGCAAGCGCGGCGACGCGGTGAGCGAGTTCCAGCTCTACCGCAGGGCCGCCGAGGGCGGGGACCTGCTCGGCGCCTACAATCTCGGCGTCGCCTATCGCGACGGCATCGGCACCCGCGATCGACGGCGCGGAGGCGGCGCGCTGGTTCGAGAAGGCGGCGGCCGGCGGCGACGCGACGGCGGCCTTCAACCTCGGCGTCCTCTTCGACGACGGCGGGCTGATCGGGGAGGACGACGCCCGCGCGGCCGCCTATTACCGACTCGGCGCCGATGGCGGCAATATCGATGCGATGATCAATCTCGGGCTCATGCTGGAATCGGGCGAAGGCGTCGCGCAGGACCTTGCGGCAGCAGCCGCCTATTTCCGCATGGCCGCCGAACGCGGCGACAGCTTCGGCAAGCTGAAGCTCGGCCTGATGCAGCAGAGCGGCATCGGCGTCGTGAAGAACATCGAGGGGCGATCGACAGCCTGCTGGCCGCCTTCGAGATGCGGGACGTCGACCTGGAGGTGATCCTGCGGGACACGCCGGAACAGTTGAGCGCCGACGCCCGTCTCGCCATCAAGGAAGTGCTGGCCGAGCGCAAGCTGATCGCCGGCGCCGGCAATGCGGAGATCGACCCGATCACGCTCGGCGCCATAGAGAAGCACTACGGCGCGGAATAGCCATCCGGACGGGCGGGATCAGCCGATCTCGCCCGCCTGCGGCCCCCAGGTGTCCGTCATCGCGAAGCCGTCGGCGAACGGATCGGTCGGGTCGAGCGCGATCTGGTGCAGGCCGAAGGTCCAGCCCCGGCCGGTGATCGTCGGGATGATGGCGGGGCGGCCCGCGACCGTCGTCTCGGCCTCCAGCCCCACCTCGAATTGCGAACCGATGATCGAGCGGGAGCGGAACGTGTCGCCGACCTGGACCAGGCCGCGCGCGTGCAGCGTGGCGAGATTGGCGGAATTGCCCGTGCCGCAGGGCGAGCGGTCGACGCGTCCCGGCCACATGGTCGTCGCGGTGCGCACCGTGCCGTCCGGATCGCGATCCCGGAACATGACATAGGCGATGCCGCTGATCTCCGGGATTTCCGGATGGACGACCGGCATCGCCCGGTTGATCAGGTCCTTGAGCGCCATGCCGGCATCGACCAGCGCCCGGGCATTGGCCTTCTCGATGGTGGTGCCGATCTGCGTGACGTCGACCAGCGCGTAGAAGATGCCGCCATAGCTGATGTCGAAGCGGACCCGGCCCCAGTGCGGCGTGTCGATCTCCGCGTCCAGTTCGTGGACGAAGGAGGGCACCATGGTCAGCTTCACCGTCTCGCAGCGCCCGTCGCGGCAGGTGGCGGTCGCCTTGACGAGGCCGGCGGCCGTGTCGAGCATGACGACGGTCTCCGGCTCCTTCATCTCGACGATGCCGGATTCCAGGAGCGCCGTGGTGACGCAGATCGAATTGGAGCCGGAGGAGGCATGGGCCTGGTCGGCCTGGAGGATGATGAAGCCGGCGTCGGCCTCGGGGCGCTTGGCCGGCAGGAGCAGGTTGACGGAGCCCGTCACCGCCGCGCGCGGCTCGAGGCACAGGAAGCGGCGCAGGCTGTCGTCCACCGTGTTGATGTGGTTGAGCTGCTCGGCGATGGTGTTGCCGGGGATTTTCGGCACGCCGCCGATCGCCACCTTGCCGACCTCGCCCTCGCAGTGAACGTCCAGAAGCTGGATCGTGCGTTTCCATCTCATGCCGGCGTGCTCCGTCTGTCCGCAGAAATCGCGCCTGTGATATATCGGAACGCACCGGGCTCCAACTGCTTTCCCGCTGCCGGGCGTTACCGCGTGTCACGCAACGTGAAGCGCGCCGCGCCGCCCGCCGGAACCGATCCGGCCATGCCACGTTGTCTCCGCCGAAGGGGTAGAACCAACTCTCGAAGGAGAACGGACATGCACAAGATTCTTGTAGCGGGCGCGGCGCTCGCCCTCCTCGGCGCGACGGCGGTCCATGCCGACGACAAAAACGATGCGGCGCTCGGCATGGGCACCGGCGCTGCCGCCGGCGCGGTTGCCGGCGGCGTCGTGGGCGGCCCGATCGGGCCGCGGTTGGCGGCATCGTCGGCATGGCGATCGGCGGCGAGGCGGCCGTTCCGAACGACGCCCGTGTCTATGTCGCCGGAAAATCCGGCGCCGCCGGTCGTGCTGGACGGCGAGCTAACCGCCGAGACGCGCTTTGACGATACCGTGGTGCTGACGCCGATCCCGGACCATCCAGACCTCGCCTATGTCTATATAGACAACCGCCCGGTCATCGTGCGCACAGATAGCCGCCAGGTGGTCTATGCGCCGGCGGTGGAAGCGACGACGACCGGCAGTGTCCTGCCGGATGTGCCCGAAAGCACGATCACCTATGGGTCGAGCGCCACCCGATCGATCGGTCGTGCTCGAAGGTCCGGTCGAAGCCGGCATCGTCATCCCGGAAACCGTGCAGATCGTCGAGATTCCGGAAAGCGCGGCCTATGGCTACATCTATGTCGAGGACCGTCCGGTCCTGGTCGACCGCGGCTCGCGCGAAGTGATCTGGGTCCGCTGACACCGACAGGAAAGTGATGTTTCCGAGCCCTCCGCGTTCCGCGCGGGGGGCTTCGGCTGTCGGCGACCCTGTCCCGCGCGCCGCGTCACCTGCGGGGCGCCTCGCTCGTCAGGCTCTTTTCTCGAAGCCGCCGGGTTCGGGCAGCGGCGTCGGGCCGATATAGACAGCCATTGTGCCCGCCCGCATCTTCGCGTGCCGCCGGCAGATTTCCGCATAGGCGTCCGCCGCCCGCGCCGTTCGCCTGTAGGTCACCTCCGTCTCACTCCTGCCGACGATCTCCACATCGGAGAAGAACGTCGACGTCGGCTGGAAGAGCGCCAGATAGAGCGTCCGGAAGACGTTGACGTGACAGTCCGGGCCAAAGGCGATGCGGATGCGCTCGTGCAGGTCCGTATCCTCGCTGACGCTGATATTGTCGAAATACCCGACCTTCCCGAGGATATCGCGCCGCGGGAACATCATGGAAATGACGCATTCCATGATGCGCTTGTCGTTTATGCGGATGCGCCGTCCCTCGCCGTTGACCCGGACATAGTTGCAGGTGACCAGCTTCAGGCGCGGATGCCGCCGGAAGGCGTCGATCTGCGCCTCTATGCGGATGGGCAGGCTGGTGTCGTCGCCGTCCTGGAACGTCACGTAGTCGCCCGTTGCCGCTTCCATCCCGCGATTGCGGCTGGCGCCCGTGCCGACATGGACCGGATTGGCAAGGAACAGGATGCGGTCGTCCTCCCGCGCCAGCCTCTCGATAATCCCCGTGGAGGCGTCTTCGCTCGCATCGTCCACCACGATGATCTCGAGGTTGCGATGCGTCTGCATGAGAAGGCTGCGGATCGACTTCTCGATCGTCGCGGCATTGTTGCGCGTCGCGACGACGACGGTGACGAGCGGCTCTCCGGCGCGAGAGAAGTTTCTTGCGGAAGAAGCGGTAGGGCCAGGGCTCGACGAGCGTCTGCGGGTCGGCGAGCGCAACCGACATGGGAGCCCTTGCGGTCGATAGCCCTATAGGCGGAGACCACGGCATGGCGCAGGCCCGGAACAGGGATCATCTCCAGCCATTTCAACGGATGCCGCCTGAACCGCCTGAACACCCGACCGTCTCCATTTCCGCGTGCGCCGGATGCCGATTATAGCGATCTGCCGGGCGATGGAATCGCCAAGCTCTCTCACTGGCCGGTGGCCGTTATCGCGGTGTTCTCGACCGAGCTACCGAAACGCCGCCATTGCTCGTCGTAGTTCTTGCGGGTGACCGGGTCGAAGACGGCGATGGGGGTGGAGACGGCGATGCTGGCGGCGCTTCCCACGGTCTGCGCCGTGCCGAGCGCCACCGCGCCCAGCCGATCGGCGAAGCCGACCTCAGATCCGTCACGGTCTGGCCCTGGATCAGGCGATTGCCGATGAGGCGCACGACCTCGGGCTTTCGGCGAACTTGCCGTGGTTCAGGTTGTCGCCGGTCTTCAGGGCGGTGAGGTCGAGGACGGTGATGCCCTGCCGCTCCAGGAGCGACCGGTAGGGCTCCTCCGCCGGATTGATCTGGCCGAGCCGGTCGACATTGCCGGAGATGCGGCGCGACAGCGTCGGCGCGCGGTCGTCGCGCGAGACGAAGATGGTGAATTTCGGCTTGTCCTTGCCGAGCGCGCGAAGCTGCTGGCCGAAGACATCGACGTCGAGGTCCGGCGAGGCGAGGATCACCTGCTGGATCTTGGCCGGCACCTTGCCGTCGCGGATCGCCATCTGGCGCAGGGTCTCCACCGCGAGCCACGTCCCCATGGAATGGGCCATGATGGTGATCTCGCCGACGTCGCGGGTGTCGATGGCGGCGCGCAGCAGGTCCTCCAGCGCGTCGCGCGAATAGTTGGTTCTTTCCTTGTCGTAGGAATAGTCGAAGATGCTGGCGCGCGACGGCCAGGTGAAGATCACCGGCGCGGCATCCGCCTTGGAATCGTGGACGATCTGGGCGAAGCGATAGACGGCATCCTCGTAGCGGTTGTTGAACCCGTGAACGAAGACCAGCACGCGCCGGTTCTTCGGCAGGTGGCCGGCAAGCCATGTCCGCCCCGCCGCCGCGTCCGCGACCGTCTTCACGCTGACCGTCGAGAATTCCTTCAGCGGGTCGGCGGGAAGCTTGGCCGGCCATTGCACCTGCCCGACCTTGCGCTTCAGATCCGGCGGGATGGACACGACGATGTCGCGCAGCACCAGGCCGGAGCCGCGCTCGCCGGAGAAGAGAACGCCGGGTTCCTGCGAGGGCGCGCGCGTCGTGGCGACGAGAAGGTCGACGGTCGAGACGCCGGCCGGCGCCTCGCCGCTCGGCACAAGCACGCCTTCCGGCCGGCCGGCGCAGCCCGCCAGCGCCATGGTCCCGACAAGCAAGGCGGCACGCAGCATGCGCGGCATCCGGCGGATCGTCATGTCCCGCGTCATTCCGCTTCCTCTTTTCCGGCGTCCGGACGCCGCCTGTTCAAACCTGTTCGGACCTGCTTAGCGGAATGGCGCCGGCTTTTGAAGGGCATACGGGCACGGCCGGCGCGATATCGCCGCCAGCGCGGCGAAGATGTCACGTCGGGCTCGCGGGCGCGGAGGACATCATGCGGCCTCGGCCGACGTCTATGACGTTCTGCATGGCGCGGCGCGCGCCCTCCTCGTCGCGGCGGCGGATTTCCTCGACGATGCGCATGTGGCTCGCCGCGACGTCGCCGATCTTGATGCGGTCGGTGGCGGGCGAGCTGAGGCGGAAGACGCCGGCAAGCGCCGCCTCGATGAGACTGCCGACGGTGCGCATGAAGGGTTGCGCGAGGCCTCCATCACGCTCAGGTGAAAACGCAGGTCGGCGCGCGCAGCGTCTCGCGCGTGTGGCCCAGATCGCCCATGGCGACGGCGAGATGCATCATCTGATTGATGTCGGCCTCCGTCGCGTGACGGGCGGCAGGGCGGCGGCATGCGGCTCGAAGCCGAAGCGGATCTCGCTCAGGTGCAGGAGAAAATCCTCGTCGACGCCGACGGCGAAGTGCCAGGTCAGGATATCGCCGTCGAAGAGGTTCCATTGCGCCTTGGGCGTGACGCGGGTGCCGATGCGCGCGCGCGGCACCACCAGCCCCTTGGCCGCCAGCGTCTTCATGGCCTCGCGCAGGACGGTGCGGGAGACGCCGAAGCGGGCCTCCAGCTCGGCATCGCCGGGCAGCGTCGCGCCGACCGGGAACTCGCCGGCGGCGATCGCCTGGCCGAGTTGGTTGACGACCTGCCAGTGGCTGGTGCGCGCCATGCCGCCCTGCATCACCGTCTCCAGCAGTCCCCGCCGGCGCACCATGGGTCACCTCCGCCGCGCGGCGCGCGCGCCCAGGGCCGGCCCGCTGGAGGGTGGAGACGGTCAGGCATGACGCCGCCTTCGATCCGTGACGTGGATCAGGCCCTTCTGGAACAAGGATGAAGGCGAAGAGCAGCAGGCCGATCAGGATCTTCGTCCACCAGCTCGACAGCGAGCCGTCGAAGGTGATGTAGGTCTGGATGAGGCCCTGGATGAGGATGCCGACCAGCGTCCCGGCGACGAAGCCGGAGCCGCCGGTGAGGAGTGTGCCGCCGATGACCACGGCCGCAATGGCGTCGAGCTCCACGCCGACGGTGGCGAGCGAGTAGCCGGCGGAGGTGTAAAGCGAGAAGACGATGCCAGAAAGGCCCGCGAGGAAGCCGGACAGCGCATAGATCGCCACCGTCGTCCGGCCGATCGGCACGCCCATCAGCCGCGCCGTCGCCGTGCCGCCGCCGAGTGCATAGACGTTCGCCCCGAAGCGGGTGCGGTGTGCGATGAGGATGCCGGCGGCGAAGACGACAAGCATCAGCCCGCCGATCAGCGTGATGCGCCCGCCGCCCGGCAGCTTGTAATAGACGCTCTTCAGCGTGGCGTAGAACGGATGCTTGATCGGGATGGAATCGATCGACAGCACGAAGGCCATGCCGCGTGCCAGGAACATGCCGGCGAGCGTGACGATGAAGGGCGGCATTTCCAGATGGTGGATGATCGCCCCCATCAGCGCGCCGAAGGCCGTGGTGACGGCAAGCGCCAGCGCGAAGGCGGCGAGCGGATGGATCGCCGTCGACTGGAGCAGCACCGCGAGGAAGACACCGGTGAAGGCGATGACCGCGCCGATGGACAGGTCGATGCCGCCCGACAGGATGACGAAGGTCATGCCGACGGCGGCGATGCCAGGAAGGCGTTGTCGGTCAGGAGGTTGCCGATGACCCGCGTCGACAGCATGTTCGGATATTGGAGCACGCAGACGGCATAGGCGACGACGAAGATCGCGACGGTGGCGGCGAGCGGGAGATAGCGCGGGTTCATTTCGCCTCCTGCCCCGTGCCGGAGCCCGCCGCGCGCGAGCGCGAGAACCAGGCGAAGGCCACTTTGGCGCGCGGCGACTGGATCACCAGGATCAGCACGATGATGGCGGCCTTGATGATGAGGTTGAATTCCGGCGGGAAGCCCGAGAGCAGGATGCCGGTATTGATGGACTGGATGATCATGGCGCCGAGCAGCGAGGCGGCGATGCTGAAGCGGCCGCCCAGCAGCGAGGTGCCGCCGACGACCACCGCGAGGATGGCGTCGAGCTCCAGCCAGAGGCCGGCATTGTTGGCGTCGGCGCCCCTGATGTCGGCGGCGGCGATGATGCCGGCGATGGCGGCGCAGAGCCGGACAGCACGTAGGCGGCGATCAGCAGCACGCCGGTGGAGACGCCCGACAGCGTCGAGGCGCGCCGGTTGATGCCGAGCGCCTCGATGAGCATGCCGAGCGCGGTGCGCCGCACCAGGAGCGCCACGATGAGGCCGAAGACGAGCCAGATCACCACCGGCATGGGCAGGCCGAGGAAGGGGCCGCTGCCGATGAAGATGAGGCCCGGATGGTTGAAGGTGAGGATCGCGCCCTCGGTGATGAGCTGGGCGATGCCGCGCCCCGCGACCATCAGCACCAGCGTGGCGATGATCGGCTGGATGTCGAGGACGGCGACGAGGATGCCGTTCCACAGGCCGCAGAGGACGCCGGTGCCGAGCGTGATCAGGAGCGTGGCGGCCAGCGAATGGCCGGCGGTGATGAAGGCGGCGGCGACCGCCCCGCAGATCGCCATGACGGCGCCGACCGACAGGTCGATGCCCTTGGTAGCGATCACCACGGTCATGCCGATCGCCAGCAGCGCCACCGGCGCGCCGCGGTTGAGGATGTCGATGAGGCTGCCGTAAAGTCGGCCGTTCTGCATTTCGAGCCGGAAGAAGCCCGGAAAGGTGATCGACACCATGAACAGGATGACGGCGGGCGCGGCCACCTGCGGAAACAGCCGGACGGCATAGGCCTTGAGGGTTCCCGTCATGACGCGCTCCTTTCGCCGGAGGCGGCGATCACCTCGACGATATCGGCCGTCGTCACGCGCTCGCCGGCGAGCTCGGCGACATGGGCGCGGTCGCGCAGCACGATGACGCGGCTGGAATAGGCGACGAGTTCCCTCCAGCTCGCTGGAGATGACGATGATCGCGACATGCCGTTCTGCGCGCAGCGTCGATGAGACGATAGATCTCCGCCTTCGCGCCGACGTCGATGCCGCGCGTCGGCTCGTCGAGGATGAGGATTCGGATTGGTCGCGAGCAGACGGGCGAGAGATCACCTTCTGCTGGTTGCCGCCCGACAGCAGCGCCGACGCTGATGTCGCTGCCGGCCGTGCGGATGACGAGCGCCTTGACCGCCTGGCGCGCCCGCTCCTGCTCGCTGTGGCTCAACGGACGCGCCCCGCCCGCCTTGGCGTCCTGCGAGATCACGCCGATATTGATGTTGTCGCGTCATCGACATGTCGACGAAAAGGCCGTGCACCTTGCGGTCCTCGGTGAGATAGGCGAATCGCCCGCGTCGAGCGCGTCGCGGGGCGCGGCGAGGTCGAGCGGCCTGCCGTTCCGCCTCCGCCGAGCCGTTGTCCGCCGCTCGGCGCCGTAGATCAGCTCGCGCCAGCTCCGTGCGCCCCGAGCCGACGAGGCCGGCGATGCCGAGCACCTCGCCGCCCGCACGTCGAGGTCGAAGGGGCAATGTGCACCGGCACGGCCGTCGCCCACGCCCTTGACGGAGAGCACCGCGGGCGCTGGCCGCCACGCTGCCGGTGCTCCTTCTTGCTCACCTCGCTGTCGAGCTCGCGCCCGACCATCATGGCGATGAGCTTGTTCGGCGCGGCGGACGCGGTCTCGAGCGTGCCGACATAGGTGGCCGTCGCGCAGCACGCTGACACGGTCGATCTGGTAGATCTCCTCCATGCGGTGGCTGATGTAGATGATGGCGATGCCGTCGGCCTTGAGCGCAGGCGATGACGTCGGAAGAGCTTCGCCCTCTTGCGCGTCGAAAGCTCGTGGTCGGCTCGTCCATGACGATGATGCGGGCACCTTGGTGAGTGAGCGCGCGGGCGATCTCCACCATCTGCTGCTCGGCGACCGATAGGCTGGCCAGCTCCGCCGTCGACGTCGATGGCGATACCGTATGCTGCTTGAGGATCGCGCCGGCGCGCCGGTTCATCTCGGCGGGCGGTCGGTGACGCCGTAGCGGCGACGGCTCGGCGGCCGAGGAAGATGTTTTCGCGCCACCGTCAGGTTCGGCGCCAGCAGGTTGACCTCCTGATAGATGACGTGCCTATGCCGAGGTCCTGCGCCTTCAGCGGGTCGCCGAGCGATCGACTCGGCTCGCCGTCGATCAGGACACCGAGCCGCCGGGATCGGCCGTATAGGCGCCCGACAGGATCTTCATCAGCGTCGACTTGCCGGCGCCGTTCTCGCCCATCAGCGCATGCACCTCGCCGCGCCGCGAAAAATCGACCCGGTTGAGCGCCCGGGCGCCCGGGAAGATCTTGTCGATCCCCGTCGCCGCGAGAACGTAGGAACTGTCCGGCTGCATGATCCGCCCCCGAATGAGTTTGACCGTCCCGCCCGGCACGCGGACGGGGACGGCTACACGCGTCCCGCATCCGCGAAGGGATGGGACAGGAGAGGTCGGTGGCGGGTACTTCTTCTCCTCGTAGACCTTCATCGGGTCGTCAGCCTGGGTGTAGAGCTTCGATTCCGTCGCGGATCCATTTCGCCGGCGCCGTGCCGTCCTTGCGATAGGCGTCGAGGGCGTCGAAGGCGGGGCCGGCCATGTTCGGGTCAGTTCGACCGTGGCGTTCGCCTCGCCGGCGGCCATGGCCTCGAAGATGTCCGGCACGGCGTCGATGGAGACGACGAGGATGTCCGTGCCCGGCTTCAGGCCGGCTTCCTTGATCGCCTGGATGGCGCCGACGGCCATATCGTTATGGGCGTAGAGGGCACAGATGTTCTTGCCGCCGTCTTCCGCCTTCAGGAAGCTTTCCATGACTTCCTTGCCCTTGGTGCGGGTGAAGTCGCCGGTCTGGCTGCGGACGATCTTCAGGGTGTCCTTGCCTTCCAGCGCCTGCTCGAAGCCCTTCTTGCGGTCGATGGCGGGCGAGGAGCCCGTCGTGCCCTGGAGCTCGACGATGTTGCAGGGCTTGCCGGCGACGGTGTCGGCCAGCCATTTGCCGGCGACGTTGCCCTCGTGCACGAGGTCGGGTCACGGCCGTCGGGTAGAGGTCATCCGAGGCGTCGACCGTGCGGTCGAGCAGCGCGACCGGGATCTCGGCATCCTTGGCTTCCTGGAGCACCTCGTCCCAGCCGGTCGCGACGACGGGCGCGAAGGATCGCGTCCACGCCCTGCGCGATGAAGGAACGCAGCGCCTTGATCTGGTTTTCCTGCTTCTGCTGCGCGTCGGCGAACTTCAGGTCGATGCCGCGCTGCTCAGCCTGCTGCTTCGTCAGCGTGGTCTCGGCGGCGCCGTAGTTCGAACCGATCTGCGAGAACCCCACGGTCATGTCGGCGGCGGACGCAGCGCTGAACATCGAGGCAGCAAGGATCGTGGCACTCGCGAGTGCGACTTTGAATTTCATGATTTCCTCCCAAACAAAGCTGCTCCTCAGCAGCCCATCCAAAACATCATATTGTATTACTTTTGTAAACCGTCAAAATCGCGAACGGCGGTTTTTGGAGAAAAGGGGAGCGGGAGGACGGAACGGTCACGGACGGATCGGGGCCTGCGAATCGCTGGTTGCGCTCCACGCGAAAAGCCCCGCCCCACCCTCTTCCGTCATCCTCCGGCCCCGTGCCGAGGATCTGCACACGTCAATAAAACAGGTGAGTTGGCAGATGCTCGGGACAGGCCCGAGCATGACGAGAGAGGTTGTCGGACTTTCGTCGGTGGCCGTCAGGCGCTACCCAATGTATGCGACGGCGCCCCGCCCAGCCCTCTTCCGTCATCCTCGGCCCCCGTGCCGAGGATCCGCATACGCTCAAGAAAACAGGTGGGTCGGCAGATGCTCGGGACAGGCCCGAGCATGACGAGGAGAGGTTGTCGGACTTTCGTCGGTAGCCGGCGCTCACAATGCTATCGACGGCGCACGCCCAGCCCTCTTCCGTCATCCTCGGCCTCCGTGCCAAGGATCCGTGCACGCTCAACAAAACGGGGTGAGCCGGCAGATGCAGGACAGGCCCGAGCATGACGAGGGAGAGGTTGTCGGACTTTCGTCGGTGGCCGTCAGGCGCTCGCAATGTATCGACGGCGCCCGCCCAGCCCTCTTCCGTCATCCTCGGCCCCGTGCCGAGGATCGCATACGCTCCAAGAAAACAGGTGGGTCGGCAGATGCGCAGGACAGGCCCGAGCATGACGAAAGCGGTGGTTCAGGCCGTTATCGGGGCCGTCAGAGGTCAGGCACCCGCGACGGTCAATGGCCGACCGACGACACCATGACGGCGTCGCCGTTCTCGATGGAGACCCAGCGGCCCGCGTGGAAGCTCGCCTGCCGCTTGAGATAGCGGTAGGGCGTCGTCGTCCACAACT